>DASYPC010000092.1:0-6940 GCA_036007105.1 Burkholderiales bacterium
CGACTTTCCCGCGCGGTTGTACGTCACGTTCGACGTCGACGCCGACAGCCTCTCGCGTGCGGATCGCCTGCGGATCAGCGCCGCGCGCATGCTGTACGGCGCCGATGTGCCGGTCGCGGCGCTTTGCTACGTATGGGACACGAAGGCTGCGCCCGGCAGCTTTGCGCCCAGCGCCTACACCGATCGCGTGCGCATGATCGTGGTCGATTCCGGGGTGCGCAACCTGGGGCGCTGGATGCGGTACGAGCGCAACGTGCTGGACGACTTCCGCAAGGCGTTCGGCGGCGAGGCGCCGGCCATCCGCGGCACGATTGTCTCGACCGATACC
Organism: Burkholderiales bacterium; assembly: GCA_036007105.1. Classification (GTDB taxonomy): domain Bacteria; phylum Pseudomonadota; class Gammaproteobacteria; order Burkholderiales; family SG8-39; genus 2-02-FULL-66-14. The sequence goes on from DASYPC010000092.1 coordinate 329, forward strand.
GACAACACGGGCGAGACCGCCGAAACGTACTACGGCGATGTCGAGTTTCGCGCGCGCTGATCGAGCCGGTGCTTCAGAGCGCGCCTGATTTCTTCAGCAGCTCGGCGACGCGCTCCGCGATCAGGCGATAGCCGCGGGCGTTGGGGTGGATCGGGTCGGACTTGAGCGAAGAGTCCCGGAGTATTTTTCCGATCACGCCGTCCTCGTACGGAATCCCGAATTCCTTGGCGATCTCGGCATAGAACTCGGGCGCGGTCACGGCGAATCCCGGTTCGGGCGTGCCGATCAGCACGACCGGGATGCCGCGGCTTTGCGCGAGCCGGATCATGCCGCGGACGTTCGCCGCGACCTGCTGCTTCGAGAGCCGCCGCAGGAAGTCGTTGCCGCCGTGACAGAGGACGAGCAGCCCGGGCTGATGCTCGTCGAGCGCTTCGGGCAGCCGCGCCAGGCCGTCGCCGCTGATTTCGCCGGGCACACCCGCGCGCGCAACCTTGCGCCCGATGAGGAGCGCGAGTTGCGCAGGATAGCTGTCACGTTCGTCAGCCCCCGTGCCGTAGGTGAGGCTGTCGCCGAAGGCAAGCACCACGGCATCGGGCGCGAGGGGCGGGAGTCGCGCCTGCTTGCCGCAACCGGCGAGAACCAGCAGCGCGATCGCCAGCAGGTACGGAAAGGGGCGCGACAGCAGCGAAAAGCGACGATCCTTCATTTCGCGCACCCATGCTACACTTTCCTCGGATCGAGGCTCTGCGCTACCGGTGCAATGCCGGACCAACCGAAGCAAGAACGGGGGGACCAATGAAGATCAAGAGTCAGCAGGATTGGTGGGCCGGGCTGATGTTCATCGCCGTCGGCCTGTTCTTCATCGTGTTCGCGCTCGGCACACCGGAATTCATCGACAAGATCGTCGGCTCCAGGCTCATCGCCGGCTACCAGATGGGCAGCTCGGTGCGCATGGGGCCGGCGTACTTCCCGGTCGTGCTGGGCGGATTGCTCGCCTTCCTCGGTGTGCTCGTGCTGATCGACTCCATTGTCGAGGAGGGGCCGGACATAGCGAAGTTCCACCTCCGGCCGGTACTGTTCCTCGGGTTGTCCAGCCTCGCCTTCGCCTACCTGCTCAAGCCGCTCGGCCTGGTGGTTGCCTCGGTGGCCCTCGTTTTCATCAGCGCCTACGGCGGGCACGAGTTCAAGTGGAAAGAGGTCGCGATCATGTCGCTAGTGCTGGTCGTCGTCTCGGTGCTGGTGTTCGTGAAGGGGCTCGTGCTGCCCTTCCCGATCTGCCCGGACTTCATAGAAGTCTGTCCGATCCGCTAGAGGGCGCCATGGAAGGAATTTTCGGCAATCTCGCGATCGGCTTCATCGAGGTCTTCAAGCTGCAGCCCATCACCATGTGGGGCATGTCGCTGCAATACGTACCGTTCAATATCCTCATGTGCCTGATCGGCTGCCTGCTCGGCACGCTGATCGGCGTGCTGCCCGGCATCGGGCCGGTGGCGACCATCGCCATGCTCCTGCCGGTCACCTTCACCCTGTCGCCGATCGCGGCGCTGATCATGCTCGCCGGCATCTACTACGGCGCACAGTACGGCGGCTCGACCACCGCGATCCTGATCAATATTCCGGGCGAGTCGTCCTCGGTGGTCACCTGCCTGGACGGCTACCAGATGGCGCGCCAGGGCCGTGCCGGCCCGGCGCTCGCGACCGCGGCGATCGGCTCGTTCTTCGCCGGCTGCGTCTCGACGCTGGTGATCGCGTTGTTCGCGCCGCCGCTCGCGGAGGTGGCGCTGAAATTCGGCCCGGCGGAGTATTTTTCGTTGATGGTGCTTGGCCTGGTCGCGGCGGTGGTACTTGCGTCCGGTTCGCTCATCAAGGCGATCGCAATGGTGATCCTGGGTCTCCTGCTGGGGCTGGTGGGCACCGACGTCAATTCGGGCGTGCTGCGCTTCGCTTTCGGCATTTCGGAGCTCGCCGACGGCATCGGCTTCGTCACGGTCGCGATGGGGATGTTCGGCATCTGCGAGATCATCGCCAACCTCGAACAAAAGGAGCATCGCGAAGTCTTCACCAAGAGCGTGGGCAAACTGATGCCGAGCAAGGAAGACTGGAAGCGCATGGTGGCACCGATCCTGCGCGGCACCGCGCTCGGCTCGGCGCTGGGGATCCTGCCCGGCGGCGGTGCGCTGCTTGCCTCTTTCGCCTCCTACACGCTGGAGAAGAAGGTTTCGAAGTACTCGCACGAATTCGGCAAGGGGGCGATCGAAGGTGTCGCGGGGCCCGAGTCGGCCAATAACGCCGGCGCCCAGACCTCGTTCATTCCGCTCCTCACGCTCGGCATTCCGTCCAACGCGGTGATGGCGCTGATGATCGGCGCCATGATGATCCAGGGCATCGCGCCCGGACCGCAGGTAATGACCGAGCGGCCGCAACTGTTTTGGGGAATGATCGCCTCGATGTGGGTCGGCAACCTCATGCTGGTGATCCTCAACCTGCCGATGATCGGCATGTGGATCAAGCTGCTCACCGTGCCCTACCGCTACCTCTATCCCTCGATCCTGCTGTTCATGGCGATCGGCGTGTTCAGCATCTCCAACCAGCCGTTCGACTGTTTCCTGATGGCCTGCTTCGGCCTGTTCGGCTACGTCTGCGTCAAGCTCGGCTGCGAGCCTGCGCCGCTGATCCTCGGCTTCATTCTCGGGCCGCTGATGGAGGAGAACCTGCGGCGCGCGATGCTGCTGTCGCGCGGCGATCCGTGGGTGTTCATCAGCCCCTCGAAGCCGATCAGCATGGGCTTCCTGATCGCCGCGGCCTTGCTGCTCGTGATCATTGCTCTCCCGACCCTGCGCAAGAAGCGCGAAGAGGTGTTCGTCGAGGAAACCTAGCGGCGGCGCATCTCGTCAGGACGCGCTACGAGCTACAGCACCGCGATCGTCTGCACTTCGATCAGGTACGGCTCGCCGACCAGCCGGTCGATGATGAGCAGCGTGTTCGGCGGATATTTTCCGTCCGGAAAGAGCTTCGGAAACTCGCGCTGCCGCCAGGCCATGAATTTCGGGATGTCCTGCGAGTGGACGAGGTAGGTGGTGAACTGCACCACGTTTGCCCATCGTGCGCCCGCCGCGGCGAGCGCCTTCTCGATCTGCGCGAACACGCCGCTGCACTGGCTGTCGAAGTCCTCGCCCGCGGCGAGCATCCCCGCGATATAGAGCGTTTCGGATGCATTCCTCACCCGCGTCATATGCGAGTATTGCCCGAGCGGCTTGCCGAGCGCTTCGACGTTCTGGATCGTGATTTCTGCCATGGCGGAGGCTCCTATTTGCTGGTTTTTTCCAGCTGACGGGCGAGGTCGAGAAAATCGTCGGCGTTGTAATCGAATGCGCGGTCGGCGGCAACGTCCATGCGCACGTTGGGTCCGTATTCGAGCGGCCGGCGCACGAACGCAGTCCGCAGGCCGCAGGCCATGGCCGCGCGCAGGTCGTCCTTGTGGGCGGCGACCATCATCACTTCGGCGGGCGCGAACCCGAGCAGCTGCGCGGCGCCGAGATACGTCTCCGGATCCGGCTTGTAGTGGTGGAAGAGCTCGGCGGAGAGCACGGTGTCCCAGGGCAGCCGCGCGTTCTTCGCCATGTTGACGAGCAACGCGACGTTGCCGTTCGAGAGCGTCGCGATCACGTGGCGCCGCTTCAGGCGGGCCAGGCCGCGCCGCGCATCGGGCCATGGACGCAGGCGATGCCAGGCGCGGTTCAGGTCATCGATCTCGGGCTCCGCAAGGCCGCGAATGGAAAACTGCTTCAACAGGCCCTCGAGGATCATGCGGTGCAGATCGTCGATCTTCATCCACGGCAAATCGCCCGAGCGCACCCTCGCCATCGCCGGCCGGTAGCCCGCGCGCCAGGCGTCCGCAAACGCCGCCCAGTCGACATGCAGCCGCTTGCGGCGGCCGAGAATCCTGCCTTCGCGAACGATCGAGGCGCGCCAGTCGACGACCGTGCCGAAGACATCAAAAACCAGCGCCTGGATGGATCGTTTCCTGCCGCGCATGGCTACCAGTACTTGAGAAAGGGTCCAGTGTAGAGGACCGGGCCCGTCGGTGCGCCGGTCGGAGAACCGCCCGCCGGCTCGAGGCTCACCGCGAGCGCTGGAACCTCGGCAAGCGCCTGGTCCGCCGCCGCGATGAGCTTGAGCGCCGTCATCTTTTCCGACGGAGCGATGACGCCGAGAGACTTGGGCGCCTGGCCCGGCGGCAGCGCCCACAACTCGAGGCTTCGCTCGGGAACATGGATCGCGGGGTCGAGCGTCTTCACCCAGAGCTCGTTGGAGCTTCTTCCTGCCGACACGACGAGCATCGGCCGCTGCGTTTTCGGATCCGAGAGGACCGCAAGGTACGTGGCGGCCATCTCGCCGGAGGGCACGCGGACCACCACCGGGGCAGGCGCCGGAGAAGGCGCCTGCGGCGCGATGAAAGCGATCGCCGCGAGGAGGCCCGCGGCCATTCCGCTCGCAGCAAGGCCGAGGTTGCGCCAGAACGCGAGGTTCGCCCAGATCCCGTCCGATCGCATCGGAGCACCGCCGATCCGCTCCTCGATCGCTCGCCAGACGCGGGCCGGCGGCTGCACCGGCGCGACGGCAGCCACCATCGGTGCGAGCCGCAACTCCCAATCCTGTACCGCGGCGGCGAGCGCCGGGTCCTCGGCGATGAAGCTCCGGAAACGCTGGCGCGCGCGACCGCGCAAGGTCCCGAGCGCGAACTCGGCGGCCAGGCGCTGCTGAAGTTCCGGTTTGCGGTGCAGTTCCATGGTTCAGGAACCGGCTCGAGCGCCGAGGCAAGCCTTCAGCCTGGCCAGGCCGCGTCGCACCCACGTTTTCACCGTCCCGAGCGGCTCGCGCAAATGTTTCGCCAGCTCCGAGTGCGAAAGGCCGTCATGGAACGCAAGCAGGATCGCCTGGCGTTGCTTCGCTTCCAGCTCGCCGAGGCAACGGGCGAGCGCGGTGCCATCCTGCAGCCGCTCCAGCGCGGCGAGCGGTCCCGGCCCCTCGCTTGCGGTCGCTTCGATGACCTCGCCGTCGACGTCGATCACCTCGGGGTTGGCGCGCCGCAGCCAGTCGAGCGAGCGGTTGCGTACGATGCTCGCCATCCACGTCATGGGCGCGGCAAGCCCCTCGCGGTAATCGCCCGCACGGTTCCAGATCCGGATGTAGCAGTCCTGCAGCACCTCTTCCGCCAGGTCCTCCTGCCTGACTATACGCAGCGCGACGCCGAACAGTTTCGCCGACGTCTGGCGGTAGAGCTGCTCGAACGCCGCCCGGTCGCTCTGCGCGCAGGCGGCGAGCAACGCAACCAGCGGATCCGCGCCCACGCCGGGAACCGCTCAGCCGCGGCCGCGATCGTGGCGCCAGAGCACGTCCCCGTGCCCGGCATCGCGGTTGAGCGTTCGTCCCAGAACGAACAGCAGGTCGGAGAGGCGATTGAGGTACTGGCGCGCGGCGGCGTTCACGGTCTCGGCGCGCCCGAGCGCAACGAGGCTTCTTTCCGCTCGCCGGCACACGGTGCGCGCAACGTGCGCGGCAGCCGCCGCGCGCGTGCCGCCCGGGAGGATGAATTCCTTCAGAGCCGGGAGCCCCGCGTTCTGCGTCTCGGTCAGCGCTTCGAGCCGCTCGACGTGCGCCGCGCCGATCATCGTGTGCCCGGGAATGCAGACCTCGCCGCCAAGGTCGAAGAGATCGTGCTGGACCTGCAGCAGCGCTTCGCGCGCCACTTGCGGGACTTCTTCCGCGAGTACGGTCCCGATGACGGAATTCAGCTCGTCGATGTCGCCGAGCGCCTGGATGCGCGCGGCGTCCTTCGGCACGCGCGAGCCGTCGCCGAGGCCGGTTTCGCCCGCGTCGCCGGTGCGCGTCGTGATCTTCGAGAGCCTGTGACCCATGGGAAGGAGAATTATCTCAGGCTTCGTCCACCCAATAGTCCAGGTCGTGCTCGACGCGCGTCATGTGGCGCAAGCCGCCGCCGTAGGCGCCGATCTTCTTCGAATCCGGGTACTCACAGACCTCCGCCGGCAGCATCGTGCTGACGGACAGATAGGCCAGCTCCTCGTCGGAGTCGTTGATGATTTGATGCGCAGTTTCCGGTCCGCCGACCGGGCAGCAGATCACGTCGCCGGCGCGGATCTTCCGTGTCTCCTCGCCGTAGCGCAGCAGGCCGCTGCCCCTGACGATGAAGAACATCTCTTCCTCCCCGCGATGGCTGTGGAAGGGGCATGCGCGCTTGCCGGGCGGGACGACATCGTAGGAGTAGCCGAGGTCCTTCGCGCCGAGGAGCGGCCCGATGCGCACCGAGTTGCTTTCGAACTTGTCGCCCTTCGCGAAGTGCTCGAGCTTCAGCTCGTCGATGTTGACGACTCTTGATTGGATTACGCTCACAATCCCAACTCCTTATCTGTTGCGCTATGCGCGTACTTGTTCCGCGGCGGCCACGGACGAGCCTGCCAATCGCGCGCTCAGGCTCGCTCGAACGTGACGGGATTCTTTGACCGGATGACGACGGTGCCGGCGAGCTTGTCATGCCATCCCTGTTTCCGCTTGTCGAACGCGACCCAAATGAGACCGAGACAAAGCGGAAAT
>DASYPC010000093.1:0-2057 GCA_036007105.1 Burkholderiales bacterium
ACGCCGAGGCGCTTGAGATACTCGATCGCCGGCAGGCTGGCGAGTCCCGCGTAAGTGCCGCGCAGCTGCTCGGGCAGCTCGGGATGGCGCTGCGTGAACCCCTTGACGTGCAGCTCGTAGATCACCGTATCGCGCCAGGGCGTGCGCGGCGCGCGGTCGTCGCCCCAGCTGAACGCGGTGTCGATCACCTGGCTGCGGCCGAGGCCCGCGCTGATCTTTCCCCGGATCAGCTTCGCGTACGGGTCGAGCAGCAGCCGGCTCGGGTCGAAGCGGTGGCCGCCCTCCTGCGGACCATACACACGGTAGGCGTACAACAGGCCCGGGCGTGCGTCGGGAAGGTAGCAATGCCAGACGAAGTCGGTGCGCTCGCGCACCTCGAGGCGCTCGATCTCGCGCCGGCCGCGCGGATCAAACAGACACAATTCAACCCGCTCGGCGTGCTTGGAGAAAAGCGCGAAGTTGACCCCGGCGCCGTCCCAGGTCGCACCGAGCGGCAACGCCCGGCCGCGCCAGACGGTGCTCGGAGCGACGACGGATCGTGCGGGCGCCTCCACAGGAGGCGAGAGCTTACGTCGGAATGGTCTTGGCCGGCTGCACCAGGTGGCAGCCGTTGGTGCGCCAGCTGCCGTCCCGCTGGCGCTGCATCGCGTAGTAGGCGAGCCAGACGGCGCCCGAGCGGTCGGTGATCTGCACCTGCTGCACGGCGTCCTGGCCGATGACCGTCAGCCCCAGGAACGCGACCGCCGCCGGACGATAAACGGCGCGGTAGGACACGCGCACCACGTCGAGGAAGCGCTCGGGCGTGCCGAAGGTCTGCTGCACGCCGGGCGAGACCAGCGCGAACGCTTCGTGCGCGTCGTCGCGCCTGAAGGCATCGATCTGGCGATTGATCACGCCGCGGATCTCGGCCAGGTCTTCGACCGTGACCGCCGGCTGCGCCGCCGCGGGCAGCGCAAACCCAAACAAAAGAAGCAGAGCACGGAGCACGTCAGCCGCCGTGCAACGCGACCGTGGCGAGTGCGCCGCGGCTCTGCACCACTTCCAGCAGGCGCTCGCGCTCGGCCATCACGCGTTGCGCATACTGCGCCCGGCTGTCCGCAAAAGCGCCGTTGTAGTACTGCAGGCCCGCCTCGAGCGTGCCGGTGCGGTAGACGTACTCCTGCAGGATGCGGGCGCCCATCTGGATGTTGCTCTCCGGGTCCCACAGGGCGGCTTCGCCGCCGTGGGCGATGAGCTTGGCCTGGTGGTACTTCGGAATGATCTGCATCAGGCCCTTCGCTCCCATGACGCTCTCGGCGATGGGGTTGAAGCGCGACTCGACCGAGATGACGGCCAGCACCACGAACGGATCGAGTCCGACCTCACGCCCGGCGCTGTAGGCCGCCCCCACCATCCGCTCGGTAGCCTCTGCGGCGATCAGGAAGCGCCGCGACAGGTACTTCACCAGGATCGCTTGCGCGGGATCGCGCGGCGCCTCGGCGAACGTTTCCTCCGGCACGCAGCTTTGCGCGGCGTCGCGGCCCGCTTCCGGCGCGTAGGCCTCGTCGGCGGCAAGCGCCAGCAGCGTCGCCGTCGAGACGACGGCAAAGGCGAGAGGAAAGGATCTATGGGGCAAGGTCACGGCGCACCCCGCTGGTCGCAAAACGCTAGTCGCGAGCGATGGTAGGGCGCACAATGAAACCGGGATATCGCCGGCACTTGAATTTCCTGTCGCGATCCGACTACTCGGCGTGGGGTCGGCGTTACAGCCAGAACCTCGTCCGGTCGATAGTACGGACTGCTACCGGTCCATATGATCCATCGGCATCCCCCAAAAGAACTCCCAAAAAGGTCATCGCTAATGAAAATCGTGGCTCTCGTTCTCGCCGGTGGTGAAGGAACCAGGCTCTATCCGCTGACTGCCGAGCACGCAAAGCCGGCGCTTCCTTTCGCGAACGGCTACCGGATCTGCGACTTCGTGCTTTCCAATTTGGTCAACTCGAACATTTCGACGATCTACGTGCTCGCGCAATACAAGCCCGAGTCGCTGATGACGCACGTCCAGAAGGCCTGGTCGC
>DASYPC010000094.1:0-1704 GCA_036007105.1 Burkholderiales bacterium
GCGTCTGCGCCTTGACCGGGTCATGGACCAGCTGGAGCGCCTCGTGCAGCGCGTCGACCCAGGTGCGCACGATCGCGGCGACCGCGTTCTCGAGGCTTGCGCGGTCGGGATCGGGCGTCTCGCCCTCGTAGCGGGCGATGATGAAGTGCACCCGCACCAGCGGCCCTACCGGAAAGAACGGATAGAAGGCGGAGACGCGGCCTTTGTAGGTGTCGGCGAGGAAATTGCCGATCTGCGCGCGAATCGCGCTGCCGTAGCGCTCGCGCGGGACGTAAACGAGCACCGAAACGAAGCGATCGAAGCGGTCGCGCCGCGGCAAGACCCGCACGCGCGGCCGCTCGTCGAGCTGCAGCACCGCCAGCGCGAAGTGATAGAGCGTGTCTTCGTCGAGCTGAAACAGCTCGTCGCGCGGATAATTCTCCAACACGTTGACCAGCGCCTTGCCGGAGTGCCCGTCCGGATCGAAGCCGGCGCGCACCAGCACCGCGTCGACCTTGCGCCGCAAGTACGGAATCGACCGGGTCGAGCGGGTATAGGCGGTGGACGTGAACAGACCGACGATGCGGAACTCGCCCACGAGCCTGCCGTCGCGATCGAAGCGCTTTACGCCCACATAGTCCATGTAGACGCGCCGGTGCACGCGCGAGCGCACCGCGGCCTTGGTGACGATGAGCAGCGTCGGCTGTTTGAGCAGCGCGCGCATCTGCGGCGTGATGACGAGAGCCTGATTCCAACGTTGCATCACCCGCATGTCGCGCGAGCGCAAAATGCCGAGTCCGGTCTCGAACACGGGCTCGAGCGCATCCTCACCGGCCGTGAATGTGTAGTCGCGGATGCCGAGGAAGGTGAAATTGTTGTCCGCGAGCCATTCCAGGAACGCAACGGCCTCGGCGATCTCGGCCCCCGGCAATGGCGGCGGATTGGCCTTGAGCTCGGCGACCATGTCCGCCACGCGCGCGGTCATCGCCCGCCAGTCCTGAACGCAGAGGCGCACGTCGGCGAGCACGCGCTCGATCGCCTCGACGATCTCGGCGCGGCGCGCTTCCTCCTCGATACGCTCGATATGGATGTAGATGACGCTTTCGCGCAGCGCCCCGGCTGCGGGCTTCGCGCCCTTGAAGGCGGTGAGACGCCCCGCCGCGTCGCGCGCGACGCTCAGCACGGGATGCACGACGAAACGGACTTCGATCCCACGCTCGGCGAGCACCGCCAGCACCGAATCCACCAGGAACGGCATGTCGTCGTTGATGATCTCGAGCACCGAATCGTTGCGCGGCCGCTCGTGACCCGCCGGGTCGAAAGCTTCGAGACGGATCTTCGGCACGCCCGGCTTGCGTACGGCGAGCAACGACCACGCATTCGCGGCGAGCTCGGCGAGCTGGCGCGGGTCGTAGCGCATGAGGTCTTCGGGGACCGCGTAGGCGAACAGCGCGGCGACGAAATCCTCGGGAACCTCGCGATTTTCGCTGCGCAGGATGTTGCCGGCGGCCGCGATCAGCGCCGCTTCGGCGCGTTCTTCATCGGTGCCGGGAAGGTCGGCGGCTGCCATGGCGTTCTCCCTCGGCGCGCGCGCCGCGGATAAGGCTCGCAATCCTTAAGCCCCCAGCTGCTTAAGTGCCAAGCGCTTTAAGTGCCAAGCGCTTAAAGCCGGGTCGTTAAGACCCAGTCGCTAAGACCCAAGTGTGTCAGCGCCAAGTCTTCAAG
>DASYPC010000095.1:0-24130 GCA_036007105.1 Burkholderiales bacterium
GGTAGCGCCGGCGATGCGTCTCGAGCATCTTCCAGCGCACCACCGGCAGGTTGATGATGCAACCGAGCGGCACGCGATAGGCCTGCACCGGGTCGAGAATGGTCACCTGCGTTTCCCCGTCCGCGCTGTCGGCCAGCGCAGCCGCGCCGAAATGCGCGCCGGAGCCCAGGCGCTCCTCGTAGCCGCTGGTCGTATTGAGCAGCGCCTCGCCGGAGCGCATCACCAGCAGCTCGCTGTCGGGCGGACGGATGACGCCGTTTCGCTGGAACGCGACCGGCTCCGATTCGCGCACCAGCCGATTGAGCGTCATGCACGACACGCCGTCGGCGAACAGCCACGTGCCGCGCAGGAAATCCAGCTCGTCGCGCGATTCGACGATCTGGCGATACATGCCGTTGCGCTTGACGAAATCGAGATAGAGGTCGCGCGGCAGGCGCATCGCCTGCACGAAGCTGACGGCGCGATAGGTTTCCTTCGAGGTGCTGCCAAGCAGCGCCGGCGTCTCGCCGATCATCGAGCCCGCGGAAAGCAGGTGGCTGCCCGGCATGCCCGGGTGGAGCATTTCCACCGTGCCGCTCAGCACCAGGTACACGTCCGAAACCGTCTGCCCTTCCTTGATCAGGATGACCTCGGGGTTCAGCACCAGGATGCGGTTGTTCATCAGGTGCCGGATGCGGTAGATCGGCACATCGGGGAAATAGTCGTGCAGGTAGCTGAACGCGCGGCGGCGCAGCTCGTCGGAGACTCCTTCGATCAGCACGTCGACGGTGCCGAAAGGCGCCCCCGAGCCGATCGCGCGCTCTTCCTCGGTGAGCCTGCGCGCCGTGTGCGCGAGGATCAGCTTGCCTGACGGGTCGTCGCGGAAATCCACCGCTGCGCCGTGGATCAGGCCGCCGCCGATGTCGATCTTCTTGACGTCGGTCTTCTCGGCGTAATCCAGCAGCGTCTTGTCGAAGCGTGCCTGGCTGATTCCTGCGGCTGCATCGTCCGGCACGATCATCTTGCGCAGCACGTCGACCGAGGCGATGTCGGCGAGGTGAGCGTAGCTGCGATAGCCGCCTTCCCACATGACCCGGAAGTAGAAGACCGTGGTCTCGACCGGATGGGGTGAGAGCACCGGCTTCACTTCGAGCCCTTCGATATCGTTCCAGATCTCGAGCTCGAGGTCGTGGACTTCGAAGAACTCGTTGAACTGGTCTTCGGTCATCTGCATCACGGTTTCGAGCTTGCGGATGACGGACGCGCGCACCATCGGCACCGCGTAGTACGCGATGCGCCGGTCGCCGCGGATGAGCGCAGTGAGGCCGGCGACATGGTCGTCGTGGCAATGCGTGTGGAAGATGCCGTCGAGCTCGTTGACGCCGATGCCGAGCGCGGTGAGCGCGAACTCGATGTTCGGGCCCGCATCGATCAGATAAACGCGCCCCTGGAAGAGCACGATGCTGCCCATCGCCGGCCGGTTCACGTCCCACCCGTCGCCGTCGCCCGTGTGCACCACCGCGAAGTAGTCCCGCTGCAGCAGGTGGTTGCCCAGCGTGTAGGGACAGCGATAGGTCTCGCCCGGCGCGAGGTTGAGGTCGACTTCGACGCGCTCGTCCTTGTAGGAAATCTCGAACACGTTGGTGCGCAGCCGCTGGATGAACACGCCGGCGCGGACTTCGATCCGGCCGCGCTCCACGTACACCGGCTGGACCAGCTCGTCGCTCGGCCGGATGCGGCCGAAGGCAAAACCGAGCTTCATGCGCATCATCTCGTCGGCCTGCTCCGGCGTGAGCCCGGTCTCCATCAGCTCTTCGCGGGAGATGAGCCCGTAATTGCCGCGGAAGATGTAGGCCATCTGCGCATCGACCTGGCGGTGCGAGCCGATCAGCGCCGGCCGTTGGCCGGTGTTGCGCGGATGGTCCGGCACGATCATCCCCTGGTTGTAGAGCATCTGCAGGACGGGAAACTCGGAGCGGCTGCAGACGCGCCCGTTCTGAATCGCCAGATCGGAAAGCAGGATCGCATTCGGCCCGGTCTCGCAGGCCACGCCCTTCACTTCGATCGGCACGATCAGGCCGGTGCGCAGCAGGTGCTTGACGGAATCCTCCGGACACCCGCACAGAATGCGCACGTCGGCACCCCGCACCTCGACCCAATACATGCCGGTGCTGATGGAGACTTTTCTGATTGCGGCCATGCGCCGAGCACTGTAGCGCGAGTCCGCACGGTAAGCAAAAGGAACCAGTCCCTGCCGGTTCGCCGTGGTATCGTTTCGCCGACTGCCGGGAGGTTCCGATGCTCAAGCCCAAGCCTGTCGTTCTCGCCCTGCTCGCTGCAGGTCTCCTTTCCGGCGAAGGGCTTTCCGAAGCACTTTCGGACGACGTGTTCGTGCCCGAGCTCCCGCTTGCCGGCGGCGCGCTGTGCGGCCGCCCGGCGGTCCTCACCACCGGGCTGGGTCCGATGCTGCTTGCGCAGGCAAAGCAGACCGAAGTCAGCCCGGCAGGCGCCGCAGCCGCCAGCGCCGCCAAGGCGGTTTCCGGCGCGGAAGCGCCGCTCATTGCGGGCCTCGGCACGCACAGTTACCGCATCACCACGTCCTCGAAGCTCGCGCAGCGCTACTTCGATCAGGGGCTGCGGCTGGCGTGGGGCTTCAATCATGCCGAGGCACAGCGGGCGTTCCGCAAGGCGCAGCAACTCGACCCGCAATGCGCAATGTGCTTCTGGGGAGAAGCGTACGCGCTCGGACCGAACATCAACGTGCCGATGGATGAGAAGGCCATCGCGCCGGCGGCTGCGGCTGCCGCGAAGGCGCGCGAGCTTGCGTCGCGGGCGACGCCTCCCGAGCAGGCGCTGATCGAGGCGATCGTAGCGCGCTACTCTGCAGACCCGAAAGCCGAGCGCCCGACGCTGGACGCGACGTACGCCCAGGCGATGCAGCGCGCAACCACGCGCTTCCCCGCCGATCTCGACATCGCGGCGTTCTATGCCGAGGCGCTGATGGTGCTATCCCCGTGGGACTACTGGGAGCCGGGCGGTGCGAAACTCAAGCCGGTCGTCGCCGAGCTCGTGCAGACGCTCGAGCGAGTGCTCGCCAAACAACCGGACCATGTCGGCGCGATCCATTTGTACATCCATGCGGTGGAAGCCTCGAACGATGCGAAACGGGCGGAGCGCTACGCCGATCGCCTGGCGAAGCTTGCGCCGGGCGCGGGCCACCTGGTGCACATGCCGGCGCACATCTATTTCCGCATCGGCCGCTACAAAGACTCGCTCGCGATCAATCGCACGGCGGTCAAGGTCGACGAGACGTACATCCAGCGCTACCAGCCGGAAGGCGTGTATCCGCTCGCCTACTACCCGCACAACGTGCACTTCGTGCTGGTTTCCGCGCAGATGTCGGGCCAGGGGAGCACCGCGGTCGAAGCTGCGCAGAAGCTCGGCGGCGTCATCCCGATGGAGGTCGCGAAGACCATATTGCTGCTGCAGCCAGTCCGGGCGGCACCGTATTTCGCGCACGCGCAGTTCAGCGACGCAGCGACCATTCTTGCGCTCGCAGATCCCGGTGCCGACTTTCCCTACATCCAAGCCGCCTGGCGCTACGCGCGCGGGATCGCCCAGGTGCAGCGCGGCGACGCGCCAGCAGCCGCAGCCGAGCTCGCGGGGATCGGGCGCATCACGCAGGGCACCGACTTCAAGCCGTTCGAAAGCTGGAACATCCCGGCGAAGGACGTCACCGTGATCGCGGCGCACGTGTTGCGCGCTCGCATGGCGCAGTCGAAGAAAGATCTCGATGCCGCGGTGCGCGAGCTCGAGGCGGCGATTGCGCTCGAGGACAAGCTGCCGTACATGGAGCCGCCCTATTGGTACTACCCGATCCGCCAGACGCTCGGGGCCGTGCTGACGCAGAAGGGCGAGCACCAGAAGGCGCGCGACGTCTTTCGCGCGAGCCTGCAAAAGACGCCGAACAACGGTTGGGCGCTGTACGGCCTTGCGCAGACCTACGCGCGCGAGGGACTGCAGCGCGAAGCCCGCGCCGTGGAGAAGCACTTTGCGCGCGCGTGGTCGGGCGATCGCAAGTACCTCGACCTCGCGCGGCTGTAGCGCGCGAGAAGACCCACCCGTTGAAAGCCACGCGCGCAGCGCTCGGGTTGTCGCGCGGCGAATTCGCCGTGCTGCGCCGGCTCGACAGCCCGGAGCGGATCCAGGCATTCCTGTACAACCTCAAGCAGAACTTCGAGCCGGAAGGCGACACGTGCAACTCCATACGCGTGGTGCTGCGCTCGCGGCGCGCGCACTGCATCGAGGGCGCGGTACTCGCCGCCTGCGCACTGTGGGTTCACGGCGAGCCGCCGCTGCTGCTCGATCTGCAGGCCGTGCATGACTTCGACCACGTGGTCGCCCTGTTCAGGCGCCGCGGCCGCTGGGGCGCGATCTCGAAAACGAACGGCATCGCGCTGCGCTGGCGTGACGCCGTGTACGCGAACGTGCGCGAGCTCGCCATGTCCTACTTGCACGAGTACACCAACAAGCGCCACCACAAGACGCTGCGCACGTACTCGCGGCCGTTCGACCTGAAACGCATGGACCCGAAGATCTGGGCGACGTCCGAGGACGGCGCGTGGCAGCTGATCGACGCGCTCGAAGCGACCCGGCACTATCGCCTGATCTCGCGCGCGCATGCGCGCGCGCTTACGCGCCTCGATCCCTTCGAGCGCCGAGTCGGAGAGTTGCTGCAATACCGGCGGCCGAAAAAATCGGGGCCGCGCGCGGGCGCCCGCCGCAAGAAAGCCTAGCTACTTCTTTGCAGCAGCTGCTTCTTTCTCCTCGACCTTGCCAATTTTCTCCAGCGCGACGGCGAGGCGCTTCGCATCGTGGTCCCAGAATTTCTGGAACTCGGGCGCGTCGAGATAGGAGATCGGCGTGGCGACCTTGTCCATCGCCGCCTTGAAATCGGGATCGTTGACCGCGCTGCGCACCGCTTCGCGCAGCCGCGCGACGATCGGCTGCGGTGTCGCGACGGGTGCGAACACGCCTGCCCAGATGTAGAACTCCGCGTCGTAGCCGAGCTCCTTGAAGGTCGGGACCTCCGGCATCAGCGCGAGCCGCTTGTCGCTCCACGCGGCGAGCGCCCGCATCTTGCCGCCCTTGATCTGCCCGATCGCCGCGGCGGGCCCTGAAGCGAGCGCGTCGACCTGGCCGCCGAGCAGCGCAGTCACTGCCGGCCCGCCGCCCTGGTAGGGAATGTGAAAGAGCCGGATGCCTGCGGCGTTGGCGAAGATCTCCATCGCGACGTGCAGCGTCCCGTAGACGCCCGAGGACGAATAATTGATCTTGCCGGGATTCGCCTTGGCGGCATCGACGAAATCTTTCAGCGTCCGATAGGGACTTTCGGCGCGCACGACGAGCACCGTTGGATCGGAGCTGATCAGCGCGATCGGCGCGAAGTCTTTCATCTCGTACGCGGGCTGGCGGCCGTTGATCCGGTCGGAGACCGGGAAGATCGAAATCGACGACAGTCCCATCAGGATCGTGTAGCCGTCGGGCGCGGACTTCGCCACCTGGGACATGCCGAGCGCGCCGCCCGCACCGGTGCGGTTCACGACCACCACCGGCTGCTTGAGCGACCTTTCCATCATCGCCGCGAGCGGACGCCCGGTGATGTCGGCCACTCCGCCCGGTGGGAACGGCACGATCATCGTCACCGGCTTCGAGGGGAACGTCTCCTGCGCCTGAACTACGGTGCAGGACACCAGCAGCACCAGCAGCGAAGCCAAGACGCGGGCCATGCTCGACTCCTCCGTGAGAAATTGCATAGTACCGTCCTTCCAGCGTGACAAAGTGCCGCTGCCCTCACACCCTGTTACAGGGTTTGCATTTGGGTAGCACACAGCGACCCCCCGGCGGCGTTAAATGGGTACCACAACGAAGGAGGCAACCATGCTTAGGAAGAAACTTGCAGTGTTGGTCGGGTCGGCCCTGGCGCTTACGGCGGCGTCGACTGCTTTCGCGTATGACGGCTACTATCGGGACGGCTACCGTCACCGGCACTATAGCGAGCGCGCTTACGTGCGCCCGTACTACGCTCCGCGAACCGTGTACTACACACCGGCTCCCGTTTACTACGCGCCAGCACCGGCGTATTACTACTCGGAACCCGCGTACTACGCTCCTGCCCCGGCCTACTACGGCGGCTATTACGGCGGCGGTGCGACCGTGGGTGGCGCACTCGTCGGCGCAATCATCGGCAACCAGGTCTCTGACCGCCGCCACAGGGCAGCGGGGACGGCGGCCGGCGCCATCATTGGCGGCGTGATCGGCAGCTCGATCGACCGAGGCTACTAAGCAGCCACAGGCACTCGCCGCACCGCGCGGCGAGTGCTGCATCCCCCTGCTGCGGCGATTGTCTTTTGTCCCGTAGCAGCGACGTCACCGGATAGCCTCATCTATCCCGTCGCGACGACGTCGCCGGGTGACACTTTCTTACACAGTTCAGGGTCACCTTCCTCCGTTGCGGCAGTCCAATCTGCTGCAGCATCAACACAGGAGGCAAACGATGTTTGCGAAGAAACTTGCATTGCTCGTCGGATCGGCCCTGACGCTTTCGGCCGCTTCGGTCGCCTACGCGGACTATTGGAATCCGCGCACGGGGACGTACGTGCGTGAATATCCGAGCTACAGCTACTACGTGGCTCCTTCTTCACCGACCTACTACTACACGCCGTCGTATTCGTACTATTACTACGACACGGCGCCCGCGGTCACCTATTACACACCGGCACCGGCGCCGACGTACTCGTACGCCCCGGCTCCCGGGGTAGGCACAGTGACGGGCGCGATCGCCGGCGCGATCATCGGCAACCAGCTTTCCGATCACCATAGAGGCGCAGCCACCGCAGCCGGCGCGCTCATTGGCGGAGCCATCGGAAGCACGTACGATTACAATTACCGCTACAGCTACTAACTGAGCCAGATCGCGCGCGCAACCCTGTGCACGCGAGCGTCAGTTTCTATGGCATCCTCCGACCAACGGTCATCACGACCGAATGGAGGATGCCATGGAGCGGCGCAACCTGCTGAAAGCCATCGCGGCGATACCCCTCGCTGCGTTCGCCGGCCGGGCGCTCACCGCCCCGCCCGCGACCATGAAAGAAGTCGAAACCCTGCAGAACAACTGGAAGACCCTGCTTGCGGAAGGCACGCCCGTGCCCGCTGCGACAGACAAGCTCACCCTGTCCAAGGACGAGTGGCGCAAACGGCTCGATCCGCAGGCCTATAACGTGCTGCGCGAGGAAGGCACCGAGCGCGCCGGTTCGAGCCCGCTCGATCGCGAGAAGCGCGAAGGTGTGTTCGTTTGCGCCGGCTGCGGGCTGCCTGTATTTACGTCGGCGATGAAGTTCGACAGCGGCACCGGCTGGCCGAGTTTCTTCACCACGATCCCAAGCGCATTCGGAACCAGCCGTGACTTCAAGCTGATTCTTCCGCGTACCGAATATCACTGCGCGCGCTGCGGGGGTCATCACGGCCACGTCTTCGACGACGGCCCGGCGCCGACGCGGCTGCGCTACTGCAACAACGGCGCGGCGCTCAAATTCATCCCGAAGTCGGGGAAGGCGTAGCAAGGCCCAGTTCCTCTCCCAGCGGCCGGCCCGGAAAGTGAAAGCGCACCGGGCCGTCCGGGAGCGCGTGCAGGAACTGTTTCAGATAGGGATCCTCGGAAGCGAGCAGCTTCCCCGGCTCCCCCTCGCCCGCAAGCCGCCCGTCCGCGATCACATATAGATAGTCGACCAGCGAGAGCGCCTCCGACACATCGTAGGTGACGATGATCGACGTGGTGCCGAGCGCGTCGTTCAGTTTGCGGATCAGGGTGGCGACCACGTTCAGCGTGATCGGGTCGAGCCCCGCGAACGGCTCGTCGTACATCGTCAGCATCGGGTCGGTGGCGATGGCGCGCGCCAGGGCGACGCGGCGTGTCATCCCGCCCGAAAGATCGCCCGGCTTCATGTCGCGCGCACCGCGCAGTCCGACGGCGTCCAGCTTCATCAGCACCAGCGGCCGGATGAGCTCTTCCGGCAGATCGTAATGCTCGCGCAGCGCGAATGCGATGTTCTCGTACACGGTCAGGTCGCTGAACAGACCGCTCACCTGGAACATCATCCCCATCTTGCGCCGCAGCGCGTAGAGATCGTCGGTGTCGAGCTCGTGGACCGCGCGGCCGTCGACGCGGATGCCGCCTTGCCGGGGCCTGAGCTGCCCGCCGATCAGCTTGAGCAGCGTCGACTTGCCGCTGCCACTGCCGCCGAGGATCGCCACCATTTTGCCGCGCGGGATCTTCAGCGACAGGCCGCGAAAGATCTGCAGCTCGCCGTACGCGAAGTGGAGATCGGAGATCTCGACCAGGTCGGAGGCGCTCATGCGCCGAGTCTATCAGCCACCCAACGCCTTGTAGAGATCGGCGATCGCTGCGCGCTGCGCGCGCAGCGCATCGATTCGCACCATCTGCGCGGCGAGCTGCGCGCGCTCGGAATCGAGCACGTCCAGCTGGCTCGCGAGGCCATGCTCGTAGCGCAGCCGCGCGAGGCGCAGGGTATCGCCGAGCGCGGCCACGCGTTGCGACTCGGCTTCGAACGTTTCGCGCGCGCGCGTCTGCGCCGTCAGCGCATCGCGCACTTCGCGGAACGCGACCTGGATCGCGCGCTGGTACTGCGCGATCGCCTGGCGTTCGCGAGCCTGCGCCGCTTCGGTCTCCGCCTCCAGCCGGCCGGCGGCGAAGATTGGCTGGGTGAGCGCAGCAGCCAGCGTCCAGATGCCGGCCGGACCGGAGAAAAGCCCCGCCAGCGCGGCGCTCTCGCTGCCGAGGAATCCGGTCAGCACGATCGAGGGAAACATCGCAGCACGGGCCGCTGCCACGCGCGCATTCGCGGCCACGAGGCGTTGCTCCGCTTCGACGAGATCCGGCCGTCGCAGCAGCAACTCCGAAGGCATGCCGTCGGGCAGAACCGTAGCGATCGGTTCAGCGCTCGCCGGCACGCGCGCGACGGCGCCTTCGAAGATCGCCCGCGGGGAGCGGCCGAGCAGCACCGCAAGCGCCGCTTCCTCGGTGTCGCGCTCTCGCTCGAGCGGCGGAAGCTGCGCGCGTACCGCCGCCGCCTCGGCCTCGAGCTGCCGCAGCTCGAAATCAGAGGTCAATCCATTCTCGTTGCGGCGCTTTTGCAGCCTGAGCGCGTCCTCGCGCAGCAGCACGGTACGGCGCGTCAGCTCGACGCGCGCATCCAGCGCGGCCAGCGCGAAGTAGGAGCGCGCGACCTGCGCGGCGAGCGCCAGCTGCACGGTATCGCGCGCGCTTTCGCTCGCCAGCAGCTCGGCGCGCGCGGCGCCTGCGGTGGAGCGCAGCCTGCCCCACAAATCGAGCTCGTAGGAAATGTTGATCGTGGCGCGGTAATCGTTGCGCTCGCGCGGGATGCCGGGCGGCAGGGTTCCGGTCGCCGCCGAGAATAGCGAGCGGCTGCGATCGAAGGTCGCGTCGACCACGGGACCGAGCCGCGACTCGGCGATCCCGAGGAGCGCGCGCGCTTCGTCGACGCGGGCCACCGCCAGCGACACGTCGGCGTTGTGCGCACGCGCTTCGTCGATGAGCTGGTCGAGCTCCGGGTCGGCGTAGATCTTCCACCAGCGCCCGTCGGCGGCAAAGCGCGGCGTCGACTCTTTCCACGCTTGCGGCAGCTCGACGGCGGGGCGCTCGTAGGTCGGCTGCACCGCGCAGCCCGCGAGCACGATGACCAGAACCGCGAGCCTATTCATGATGGTGCGGAGCGTGATGCGGCCCCTGCGAGCGCTTCAGCGATGCAGTGCGCACATGCTCACCCTCCGCCTTGATGTCCGCGGTCGAGCGTTTCTCGGTGAGATGCCGATCGGTGAACAGCTTGAAGAACATCGGCACGAAGAAGATTGCGAGGAACGTGGCGGCCATCATGCCGCCCATCACGCCCGTGCCGGCCGAGTGGCGCGCGCCGGCGCCCGCACCGCTCGAGAAGACGAGCGGCATGACGCCGAGGATGAACGCGAGCGAAGTCATCAGGATCGGACGGAAGCGCAGCCGCGCCGCCTCGACCGCCGCCGCCGAGGCCGACAGCCCTTCGTCGCGCTTGAGCACCGCGAACTCGACGATCAGGATCGCGTTCTTCGCCGCAAGGCCGAGCAGCGTGACGAGGCCGATCTGGAAGTACACGTCGTTGCTGAGCGGCCGCGCGCCGACCACCGGGATCAGCAGATTGTTCACCCAGATCGCCGCCAGCGCGCCGAAGGTGCCGAACGGAAGCGCGAGCAGCACCGAAAACGGCAGCGACCACTTTTCATACTGCGCCGCCAGGATGAAGAACACCATGAGGACCGCGAGGCCGAGCGCCAGCCCCGCCGTGCCCGCGGAGCGCTTCTCCTGGTACGAAGTGCCGCCCCAGTCGTAGCTGAAATCGCCGGGCAGCGCCTTGGCGGCGACGTTCTCGACCAGCTGGATCGCCTCGCCCGACGAGACGCCCGGCGCGGCGCTGCCGAAGATCTTCACCGCCGGCAGGTTGTTGAAGCGATCGAGCGAATCCGGCCCCGAGCTGTAGCGCACGCGGGCGAGCGAAGCAAGCGGGATCATCGAGCCTGCATTGGTCCCTTCCGTAGAGCGCACCCATACCTTGCCGACGTCGTCCGGCCGGTTGCGGTACTCCGGCTCGGCGGACATCAGCACCTGCCAGGTGCGGCCGAACTTGTTGAAGTCGTTTACGTAGTAGGTGCCGAGCGTCGCCGCCAGCGTGCCGTAGAGCTCCTCCAGCGGCACGCCGAGCGCCTTCGCCTTGTCGCGGTCGACATCGACCGAGAGCTGCGGCACCTGCGCGCGCCACAGCGTCTGCACGAAACCGAGCTTCTTCTCCTGTTGGGCGGCGGCCAGGAACTGCCCGAGCGCCTGTGCCATCTGCTGCGGTCCACCGGTGCCACGGTTCTGAATGTAGAACTCGAATCCGCCGGCCACGCCCAGAGCGAAGATCGGCGGCGGGGCCACTGCGAATGCGAGGGCTTCCTTGATGTGCCCGGTCTTCATGTAGAAGTCCATCACGACCTGCGGCGTCGCGGCCTTGCGCTGGTGCCACGGGACCTGCGTCACGAAAATGGTGGCGGCATTGTTGCGGAAACCGCCGCCGAGGAAATCGAACCCGGTGAACGCGACGACATCGAGATTGGCGGGGTTCGACTGGATCGCCTTCAATACCTCGCCGACCACCTTGTCGGTGCGCTCGAGCGTCGCGCCGTCGGGCAGCACCACCGCTGCGATGTAGAAGCCCTGGTCCTCGTCGGGTACGAGGCTGCCGGGCGTGATGCGCCACAGCCAGGCCGCCGCCGCCACCATCACTGCGAACAGCGCCAGGCCGATGCCGCCGCGCCGGATCACCCATGCAACGCCCGACTCGTAGTGATCCGTGGCGCGGCCGAACGTGCGATTGAACCAGCCGAAGAATCCGCGCTCCCGGCGCTCCGCGGGCCTGAGGACGATCACGCACAGCGCCGGCGTCAGCGTGAGCGCCACGATGCCGGAAATCACCACTGCCATCGAGATGGTCACCGCGAACTGGCGGTACAGCTCGCCCGTCAGGCCGCCGAGGAACGCGATCGGCACGAACACCGCGCACAGCACCAGCACGATCGCGATGATCGGACTGGTGACCTCGCGCATCGCCTTGATCGCCGCCTCGCGCGGCGCAAGCCCCTCCTCGTGCATGATGCGCTCGACGTTTTCCAGCACGACGATCGCGTCATCGACGACGATGCCGATCGCGAGCACCATGCCGAACAGCGTCAGCGTGTTGATCGAATAGCCGAGCAGCAGCAGACCGGCGAACGTGCCGATCAGCGACACCGGCACCGCGGCGAACGGGATCAGCGTCGCCCGCCAGCTCTGCAGGAACAGATAGACGACGAGGAACACGAGGAACATCGCGATCAGCAGCGTCTCGACGACTTCCTTGATCGACACCTCGACGAAGCGCGTGGTGTCGTACGGAACCGAGTACGTGAGCCCCGCCGGGAAGCGCTTGGCGATATCCGCCGCGGTGCGCTTGACTTCACCGGCCACGGCGAGCGCGTTGGCGCCCGGCTGGAGGAAGACGCCGACGAGCGTCGCTTCCTTCCCGTTGATGCGGCCGATGAACTCGTAGTCCTTCGACGCAAGCTCGACGCGCGCGACATCCTTGAGCCGGAGCGACGAGCCGTCCGGGTTCGAGCGGATGAGGATGTCCTCGAACTCCTTCGGATCGGCGAAGCGGCCGCGCGTGGTAATCGTGTAGACCAGCTCCTGCCCCGTGGGCGCCGGCGCCTGCCCGACCTTGCCGGCGGCGAACTGCGCGTTCTGCTCGTTGACGGCGCGGATCAGGTCGGCGGCGGTCAGGCGATGCTGCGTCATCCGGTCGGGCTGCACCCAGATCCGCATCGCGTAGTCCTTGGCGCCGAAGATCTGCACGTTGGTGGTGCCGGGGACGCGCTTTAGCAGATCGAGTACGTTCATCGTCACGTAGTTGGAGATAAACACGCCGTCGTAGCGCGCTTCCGGCGAGTAGAACGCCAGCACCTGCAGGAACGCCGAGGATCCCTTCTCCACCGTCACGCCCTGCCGGCGCACTTCCAGCGGCAGGCGCGACTCGGCCTGCTTGACGCGGTTGTTGACGTTGAGCGCCGCCTTGTCGGCGTCAGTGCCGATGTCGAACGTGACCTGGATCTGCACCACGCCCTGCGAGGTCGAGGTCGAGGCCATGTAGATCATGTTCTCGACGCCGTTGATCTGATTCTCGAGCGGCGCGGCGACGGTTTGCTCGAGCACTTGGGCCGATGCTCCGGGGTAGACCGCGCGCACCGTGACCACCGGCGGCGCGATCTCCGGGTACTGCGCGATCGGCAGCACGCGCATCGAGGCGAGGCCCGCGATCACGATGAAGATCGAGAGCACTGCGGCGAAGATCGGCCGATCGATGAAGAAGCGCGAGAACATGGGCTACTTCTTCGCCGGCGATTTGGCTTCGGGCTTCGCGCCAGGCTTCTCTGCGGACTTCTCGGCGACCCTCACCGGCGCTCCAGGACCGAGCTTCATCACGCCGTCGAGAATCACGCGCTCGCCCGCCTTGAGCCCGGAAGTGATGATCCACGCGTCGCCCGCCCACTCGCCCGCCTCGACCGGCCGCGCCTCGGCCTGGCTTTTGTCGCTGACCACATACACGAACTTGCCCTGCGGTCCTTCGAGCACGGCTCGCTGCGGCACCTTGACGGCGTTCGGCCGCGTCGCGCCCTTGAGGATCACCCGCACGAACTGCCCGGGGCGCAACGCGCCTTCAGGGTTGGGCAACTCGGCGCGCGCTTCCTGCGTTCCGGTATTCGGCGAAATGCGCACGTCGGAAAAATTCAGGCGGCCGGTTCTCGGATACTCGGTGCCATCGTTCAGTTGCACCGCTACTTCCACGCTGCCGTTCTTCGGCAACGTAAGACGGCCCGCGGCGACTTCCTTCCGCAGCCGTGCCTGGTCATTGTCCGGGATGCCGAAGTTGACCCAGATCGGGTCGACCTGCGTGATGCTCGTCAGCAATACTTGCGGCCCGGAAACGAGCGAGCCTTCCGAGTGCTGCGACCTGCCGGCGATCCCCGACGCCGGCGCATCGACGCGCGTGTAGTCGAGGTTGAGCCGCGCCTCTTGCAGCCGCGCACGCGCCGACTTGACGTCGGCCTCGGCGATCGCCTCGGCGGAGACCGCGTCGTCGAGCTCCCTCTGGCTGACCGCCTTTTCGGCGTAGAGCGGCTTGAAGCGCGCGGCGTTGCGCCGCGCCTGGTCGGCGCGCGCAAGCGCCGCCGCGACATCGGCGTCGCCGCGGGCGACCACGGCCTGGAACGGCGCCGGGTCGATGCTGTAGAGCGACTGTCCTTTGCGGACCGCTTCGCCCTCCCTGAAATTGCGCTTCAGCAGGATTCCGGTGACGCGCGCGCGTACTTCGACTTCGCGCGAGCCCGCGGTCTGGCCAACGTATTCGAAGGTCACCGGAAGCGGTTGCGGCGTGACCGTCATTACGCTCACTTCCGCGGGCGGCATTCCGCCGCCCGGTCCACCGTGCCCGCCTTTTTCCTGCCCGCCGGAAGGGCCGCATGCGGCCAGGACCGCCGCGATCACGGCCAATCCGTTCTTTGCTGAATGGTGCATAGGGGTTTTGATTCGCCTGAAAAAATTTACTTGAGCTGCGACAGCGCGCGTCGCAGCGCCACGGAATCGATCTCACCGAGCGCCTTGCCGAGTCTGCGGCGCACAGCCTGCACTTTCCGCGCCCCGGCGGCCTGCCGCTTGCGGCCGAGCGGAGTGATTTCCGCACGCAAGCTGCGCCGGTCGGCGGGGTCGTCCACCCGCCGCACGAGCTTGTCGGCCTCGAGGCGATCGACGAGCTGGGTGATGTTGGAGCGCACGCAGGCGCACTGCTCGGCCAGCTCGCCGAGCGGCACGGCCTCGCCGGCCTCCGCGAGATGGGTCAGCGCCGCAAGCTTCGCGCCCGACAGCTGCACTTGCGCCAGCGCCTTCTCCAGCTGCGCCTCGACGGCGTGCGCCGCCTCCATCAGCGACCACATCACGTCGTCGGTACGCACAGGGGTGCGGCGGCGCGCGCCGGATTTGTTCATATGTGAATAATACAGCCATGCGGAGAGACGGGCAAGTTGCCGGGCAACTCGATCCGCTAGCGGGCAGCGCGAGCCGTTACCTGGCGAGCACGACGGTCGGAACTCCTCCTAGAGGCGTCCCTCGGCACGAAGCCGCTCGCCGATCCGCTGGATCCGCGTCGAAGGGATTCCACGTGACTCGGCGATGCAGATGAAGGCGGTCTTTCGCAAGGACGCGCCACCAGGACCCGCCGGCCGCGCTTTCATTGCGCAACTCATGCGGTAGCAACCACGCTAGGTTGCGGCGGCGAGATCAAGCGTCAGGTCTGTAACGGTCGCCGATCCGGGATCGGCCGCACTCTTGAAGCCAACCTTGTGAGCGAGCCTGAGCATGCCGCTATTCGCTGACAGTGTGGTGCCGACCAGCCGCTGCACGCCATCTTTTCTCGCGGCGTCGACGAGGCGCTGGAGAAGCACGGTTCCCAGCCCGCGCCCCTGCCAGTCGTCGCTCAGCACGATCGCAAACTCCGCGACGCCGGATGCAGAATCGTCCTTGACGTAGCGGGCTACTCCGATCTGACGCTCCGTACCGTCAACGACCGTGGTGGCGATCAGCGCACATTCACGTTCGTGATCGATATCGGTAAACCGCTTGAGCTCGTCCAGCGATGGACGGCGGGTCGACATCAATCGCTGATAGCCGGTCGGCGCGGAAAGACGGTTTACGAACTCCTGCTCGAGCGCCAGGTCCTCGGCGCGAATCGGGCGGATGGTGATCGCGGTCCCGTCGGCCGCAGTCCATGTTTCGAGCATGGCCTCCTCTATGGAGATTCCGCGACGCGCTTCAACTCCTCGCGCTCGCCGTCGCTCAAGTCCGGGCTGAAGTGGAGCAGCGGCTCGAGAATGTCGCCGGTCTCGAAGTAGGTCTTTGCGCAGGCAAGGTGCACGAACCCGCCCGGCGCGAACTGCCCTTCCTCGTAGAACACCAGCCGGATGCGCCAGCCGCCGCGCTCGATCGGGTCGCGGCAGCTGCGACACTTTGCCTGCCCGCTCGGCGCACGCTCCACTCCGCTGATCCGCGGCAGTCGCCGGTGCGCAAGCTGGCTGCGCGCCGCGTGCTCGAGATGGTCACGGTCAGGAATAGGGTCCTGGGTTTCGGCAAGCGCCTGCAGCAGCGGCTCGGGCCGCTTGTAGGCGGCGCACACGGGATGGAACCAAATCGTCATCTCGCCGTCGGCAAACGGATTTGGCAGGCGCTCGCCGAAGCGGATCTCGCCCTTTGCGATCGCGCGCGAGCAGCCGCGACATTTGGAGCGGCCGCTCGCGGCGGGTTCGAAGAGGTTGGGCACGCAGGAAGGATAGCCGAGCGAGCGCTCAGGCCTGCGCTTTCTGGTTCTGCGCCGCGTACAGCGCGCGCACCGTGTCGATCGTGTCGGCCTCGGCAGCCGTCTTGTCGGGGCGGTAGCGCTTCAGGCGCGCGAAGCGCAGCGCCAGGCCGCCGGGATAGTGCGGGCTCGCCTGCAGGTCGTTGAATGCGATCTCGACCACGAGCTCCGGGCGAACGTGCACGATGTGTCCGTCGCGGCCCGTCTCGCGCGCGAGAAACTCAGCGGTCTGCCACTTGAGCGTCGCGTCGGTGAGGCCCTTGAACGTCTTGCCGAGCATCACGAAGCCGCCGCTTTCGGGATCGCGAGCGCCAAGGTGCAGGTTCGACAGCCACCCCTCGCGGCGACCGCTCCCCCACTCCGCAGCGAGAACGACGAGGTCGAGCGTGTGCGCGCGCTTGATCTTCAGCCAGCCTGCGCCGCGGCGCCCGGCTTCGTAGGGTGCGTCGAGTGCTTTCGCCATCACGCCTTCGTGACCGGCCGCGAGTGCGCGGGCGAGGAACGCCTCGGCCTCGGCAACGTCGCTCATCACGATTCGCGGAATCGCGAGGCCGGGCGGCAACACGTCCGCGAGCGTGGCAAATCGCTCGCGCGCCGGACGCGCGACGAGGTCGTCGCCGTCGCACCGCAGGCAGTCGAAGAAGAACACCGCGAGCGGCAGCTCGGCGCGCAACCGCTCGACCTCGAGCCTGCGGCCGAACCGGCGCATCGTCACCTGGAAGGGCAGCGGCGCGCCGGTGGGCGCGAGCGCGATCGTTTCTCCATCGAGGATCAGCTCACGAGCCGGCAGCGCACGCACGGCTGCTACGATTTCCGGCACCGCAGCGCTGACGTCATTCAGGCTGCGCGTAAAGACGCGCACCTCGCCGTGATCCTTGTGAACCTGCACGCGCGCGCCATCGATCTTCCATTCGAGCGCTGCGCTCCCGAGCTCTGCGAGCGCACCCGCCACGTCCTCCGCGGGCGTGGCAAGCATCGGCTGAACCGGCCGCATCAGCTGGATCGCGAAGCGTGCAAGTCCGGCCGCGCCTTCGGTGAGGGCCGCCTTCGCAACGGCAGCGAGCCCGCCTGCGAGCATCGTCGCGCGCCGCACGTCGCTGGCCGGAAGGTTGGCCGCCGCCGCGATTGCATCGAGCATCACGCCCTCGAGCGCGCCCTGGCGGAGCTCGCCGATGATCAGCCGCGCAAGAAAGTCGCGCTCATCTCCGGTCGCACGGGCGAACAACGCGCTGAGCTGTTGCGCGCGCAAACTTGCCGAACCCTTGCCGCTCGTGGCACGCAGGCGCTCGAGCGCCGAATCCACTTCGATGAGCGTCAACGGCTGCCCGCTCGGCGCCGTTGCATTCGGCGCATCGCGCAGCGCCGCGTAGCCAAGTCCGAGCTTGCCCTGGCGTGTTTCGCCGGACAGGTACGCGACCGCTATTTCGATCTCTTCGGGCGCGAGGCCGCGCAGCAACTCGGCGAGCGCGGCGATTTTTGCAAGGCGCCCCGCAGTGTTGGCGACGCGCTGTGACGTACTGACGAGATCGGCGAGACGGGTCACGGCCCCGGTGGGCTCAGGTGTGGCGGCAGCCAGCGGAGTCGGCTGGAGTGCTACCCGCCAAAGAAGCGGTAGGCGCCGACCTGCGTTAGATCCACTGCGACCGGCGGCTCGTCGCATCGATCCTTGATCGCCGAAGTGAAGGCCTTGAACGCCGCGAGCTCGGCCAGCGGGCTACGCCCTTCGTCCATCGATACGATGTGCACGAAGCTCACTCCATCCGGGAGCTTGAACGACGCGTAGCGCAAGCCGGCGGGCTTCTCGCGCTCGAGCTGCTCGAACACCTTCGCGATGTAGCCCTCGTTCTCGGCGACGCGATCGGGCTTGACCTTGTAGCGGACCATTACTCGTCTCATCACAGTCTCCTTCGTCTCAACTCTTCAGCCGGTAGCCGGTCCTGAAGATCCACGCCACTGCGCCGAGGCAGATGAGGAAAAACGCCAGGGTCGCGGCGAAGCTCACCCACACCGCAACGTCCGCGGTGCCGTAGAAGCTCCAGCGAAATCCGCTGATCAGGTACACCACGGGATTGAACAGGCTGAACGTGCGCCACGCGGCAGGCAGCATGTCGATCGAGTAGAACGCGCCGCCGAGGAACGTCAGCGGCGTAATGACGAGCATGGGAATGAACTGAAGCTGATCGAAGCCCTCCGCCCAGATGCCGAGGATGAAGCCGAACAGGCAGAACGTGGTCGCCGTCAGCACCATGAAGGCGACCATCCACAACGGGTGCGCGATGCCGACCGGCACGAACAGGTTGGCGGTCGCAAGGATCACCAGGCCGAGCACGATCGACTTCGTCGCCGCAGCACCGACGTAGGCGAGCACGATCTCGAACGCCGAGATCGGCGCGGACAGCACCTCGTAGATGGTGCCGGTGAAGCGCGGCAGATAGATGCCGAACGAGGCGTTCGACAGGCTCTCGGTGAAGAGCGCGAGCATGATCAGCCCCGGCACGATAAACGCTCCGTAGGGCACGCCACCGACTTCGCTCATCCGCGAGCCGATCGCCGCACCGAATACTACGAAGTACAGCGACGTCGTGATCACCGGCGCGGCCAGGCTTTGCCACAGCGTGCGCCGGAAGCGCGCCATCTCGAAGCGGTAGATCGCCGCCACGCCGTATCGATTGAAATTCATGCGCGATCGCTCACCAGGCTGACGAAGATATCCTCGAGCGAGCTTTGCCGGGTATTGAGATCCTTGAAGCCGATGCCGAGATCGTCCAGACGCCTGAGCAGCGCCGGAATGCCGGCGTGCTCCTCCGCGGCGTCGAAGGTGTACTCGAGCTGGGTGCCGCCGGCGTTCAGTGCGAGGTGCCAGTCGGCAAGTCCCGCGGGGATGGCCGCCATCGGCGTGAGCAGGTGCACGGTCAGCTGTTTCTTGCCGAGCTTCTTCATCAGCGTAGTCTTCTCTTCGACGACGATCAGCTCGCCCTTATGGATTACGCCGATCCGGTCCGCCATCTCCTCGGCCTCGTCGATGTAATGCGTGGTCAGGATGACCGTCACCCCGTTCGCGCGCAGGCGTCGCACCAGGGCCCACATGTCGCGGCGCAGCTCGACGTCGACGCCGGCCGTCGGTTCGTCGAGAAACAGAATCTGCGGCTCGTGGGCGAGCGCCTTGGCGATCAGCACGCGCCGCTTCATTCCGCCCGACAAGGTCCTGATCCGGTCGTCGCGCCGGTCCCACAGCGAGAGGTCGCGCAGCACCCGCTCGAGATGCGGGGGATTCGGCGCGCGTCCGAACAGGCCGCGGCTGAAACTCACCGTGCCCCACACCGTTTCGAAGGTGTCGGTGGTCAACTCCTGCGGCACGAGGCCGATCTTCGAGCGGGTGAGGCGGTAGTCGCGCACGATGTCGTGGCCGTTCGCGAGCACCGTACCCTCGCTTGGCGTCGCGATACCGCAGACGATGTTGATCAGCGTGGTCTTGCCCGCGCCGTTCGGGCCGAGCAGCGCGAAGATCTCGCCGATGCGGATCTCGAGATGGACGTTGCTAAGCGCCCGGAGACCGGATGCGTAGGTCTTGCCGAGGCCCGAGATCGCGATCGCCGCTGGCATGAGGGAAGTCTAGCCCGACGACCAGCCACCCGGCGGTACCGGCGACGCGCTTCGACGTGGCGACGAGGTCGGCGAAGCGCATCAGGTGCGAATCAGCCTTCCTCGAGCACCGAAAGGATGTTGCCGGCGGGATCCCGGAACCAGGCAATCTTCGGCCCTTCGCCGCGGAAGATGCCTTTCCGGTCCGTCTTCAGCTTGCCCTCGTAGTGCTCGAAATGCACACCGCGCTCGGCGAGCTCATCGACTGCCTTCTCGATATCGTCGACCGGGAAATTGAGGATCGTGAACGTTGCCGCCTTGTGATCCGGCTTCGGATAGACGAGGACGGTGTTTCCGCCGGCAAGGTGCAGCTCCAGCAACCCGCCCATCTCGGCGTTTTCGGAGACCTCGAGCCCGAGTGTCGCGCCGTAGAACTGCTTCGCCTTGTTCACGTCATCGACTGAAAAACCGCTGAATGCAGCGCTGTCTTTGAGCATCATGAGATGTTCTCCTGCTCACAAGTGCCGCGTCTCCGCGGGCGGCGACTTGAAATTGTCATGCAGCATGTCGAAATACTTGACCGGCGCCTCGGCGAACTCCTGCGCCTCTACGCCGTCCAGGCAGTTGACCCTTACCGCATAGGACACCTCTCCCTTCGCGTCGGTTCCGCGCGAGAACGGGCGCACGCCGCACTGCGTGCAGAAGAAATGGTGGAGCCTCTTTTTCGCGAATTGATAGTCGCGAAGGCTCTGTTCGCCGGAGAGCAGCCGGAACGCATCCGCCGGAGCGGGCGCCAGCCACGCCCTGGACTTGAAGCACATCGAGCAATTGCACTTGAACGTGCCGGCCGCCAGGTCGATGTCGGCTTCGAACCGGACTGCGCCGCAGTGACAGCTGCCCCGGTAGGTTTTTTTCATTTTGGCTGCGCCTTCCACAGGCCCATCAAGCGGCCTTCCGGATCCGTGAAAAGCGAAAGCTTGCCCATGCCGGGCACCTTCTGCTCTTCCACGTGAATCTTGCCGCCCGCGGCGACGATCTTCTTGCGGTACGCGGCGAGATCGTCGACGAGGACGTAGAAGAGCGTATTGCCGGGCCAGGGCCCTTCGCGCTCCGGCTTGAGGATCCCGCCGTTGATCCCGCCTTCGCCGCCGGTGTCGACGACACGGTAGTTCACCTGCGGCATGTGTTGCACCTTCCACTCGAAGAGCTTCGCGTAGAAATCCGAGATCTTCGCCGGATCCTTCGACATCAGTTCCCAGTGCACTACCGGGTTTCCCATGGCTGCCTCCTTCTAGGATTTGGCGAGAAAGTTCTGCAGGTTGTCGAGCAATCCGCGCGTGCCCTGCTCGCGGCCCGCGGCGCCGTCGAAGCCTCCGTCCAGGAACGCGCCCTGCTCGGTGAGAATCAGCCGTGTCGACCCGCCGCCCGCCGGCTCGAACTCGAGCGTCGCGAGCGACACGGAAATGCGCTTTTCGTCGACGTGCATCGTATAGCTGTAGACGATGCGCCGGTTGGTCACGATGTCGTGATAGCTCGCGTCGAAATCGGACACGCGGCCGCCGACGAACTCACCTCGCACGCGCTCGCGGCCGCCGATGCGAAAGTCCATCTGCCTGAGCTGCTGCTTCCACTGGCCGGCAGGCCCCGCGAACCAGCTCGCCTTGGCCTTCGGTTCCGCCCACGCGGCGAACACCCGCGCGGGCGTAAAGTCGAACTTGCGCTCGATCGTGAACGTGCCGTGCTCGACGCTGCGCTCGCTCATGCCGATCTTCCGTATCACGTCTCCTCTCTAGGACAGCGGCGGAACGGATTCCGTTCCGGCCGCGCTCACAGGTCGATCATCGTCCTGAAGCCGCCCCAGAACATGCGCTTGCCGTCGAAGGGCAGGCTCTTCGGGTCCATCATCGACGCGAGGCGCTTGTCCTTCATGACTTTCTTGTTGATGCGGTCCCGGTCCCGGCGCGATTTGTAGACGATCCAGGAAAACACCACTGCCTCGCCGGGCTTGAGCTTCACTGCCTGCGGAAAAGAGGTGCGCTTGCCCGGCTTGACGTCGTCCGCGAGGCATTCGACGTAGTCGATCGCGCCGTATTCGCGCCAGATCTTGCCGGCCTTGCGCGCCATGCGCTTATAGGCCTGGATTTTCCGCTTCGGTACGGGGACTACAAAACCGTCTACATAGCTCATGGACTCACTCCTTCTGTAAGAAATCTCTCGAGTTTGATGAACGCTTCGCTCCATCCCTGGCGATGACCGTCACGGACCGTTGCGTCGAAGAACCGCTCCTGCGTGAAAACCAGCTCCGTGCCGCGGCCGGCCGCGCGGAAATCGATGGTGACGAGCGATTCGCGCTCGGGCGTGCTGTTCGGCCACACCCAGGTGAAAACGAGCTTGCGGTTGCGGACGACTTCCGTGTACTCGCCCTGCACTTCGTGCGCCTTGCCGTCGGGGCCGCCGAACACGATGCGAAAGCGCCCGCCCTCGCGCACGTCGAGGCGAGCGAAAGACACGGGGTCTTCCGCTCCCGGGCCAAACCAGCGCTTTATCGCTTCCGGGTCGGTCCACGCCCGCCAGACCCTTTCCGGCGGGACGGGGTAGCTCCGGGTGAGGGTGAGCGAGGGCTTTTCCTTGAGGCCGGCTTGTTCCATTGCTGCAACTCCTCTTGTTGGTACAGATAACGTGCAAGCGAATCAAGCTTCTCGCGCCAGAATCTCTCGTAGCGCGACATCCACGCGGCCGCGTGCTTCAGCGGCGCGGCCGAGAGCTCGCAGCTCACCACCCGCCCTTCCTTGGACCGCGCGATCAGGCCGGCATTCTGCAGAACCTGCAGGTGTTTCATGAAACCCGGAAGCGACATGTCGTGCGCGGCAGCCAGCTCGCTCACCGCGAGGCTATCGCCGCTCAGCGACTCGAGGACGTGGCGCCGCGTGCGATCGGCCAGCGCGGCGAACAGCGTGTCGAGCTCGTCCTCCGAATACTTAACCATGTGGTTCAGTATCAACCGGCCGCAACACGCCTGTCACGTCCTTCGTAGAATGCGCCCATGGATCGCGCGCGGCCGTACGCAGACCTCACGCCGGACACCGTGCTCGATGCGCTCGAGGCCGCCGGCCTGCGCGGCGACGGGCGCCTGCTCGCGCTCAACAGCTATGAGAACCGCGTCTACCAGGCGAACCTCGAGGACGGAACGGCCGTGGTGGCGAAGTTCTACCGCCCGCGCCGCTGGTCCGACGCGCAGCTCGCGGAAGAGCACGCGTTCGCGCTCGAGCTCGAGGAACGGGAGATTCCCGTGGTCGCACCGCTGCGGCTGAGCGGGAATACGCTGCACCGGTTCGCCGATTTCCGCTTCGCGATCTATCCGCGGCGCGGCGGGCGCGCACCCGAGCTCGAAGACGAAAGAGTGCTCGAATGGATCGGCCGTTTCATCGGCCGCATCCATGCAGTCGGTGCCACCGCGCGCTTCGCGGTGCGTCCGGCACTGGATATCGAGAGCTTCGGCGAGGAGCCACGCGACTGGCTGCTGGCTTCCGGACTGATTCCGATTGATCTGCAGGAAGCGTGGAGCAGCATCGCCGATGCCGCTCTGGACGCGGTTCGCGACTCGTTCGACCAGGCGGGACCCTTCCAGCCGATCCGCTTGCACGGCGATTGCCATTCCGGCAACGTCCTGTGGACCGACGCAGGACCGCACTTCGTCGATCTGGACGATGCGCGCAGCGGGCCGGCGGTGCAAGACTTGTGGATGCTGCTTCCGGGCGATGCCATCGCTGCGACGAAGAGCCTGCGCGCCGTGCTCGCCGGCTACGAGCAGTTCCACGAATTCCGGCGCAGCGAGCTGGCGCTGATCGAAGCGTTGCGGACACTGCGCCTGCTGCACTACTCGGCGTGGATCGCGCGGCGCTGGGACGATCCGGCGTTTCCTGCGGCGTTCCCCTGGTTCGGCACGCAACGTTACTGGCAGGACCGGATCCTCGAGTTGCGCGAGCAGGTAGCCGCCATGCAGGAGCAGCCGTTGTCCTGATACGATGCGCGCCGCCATGCGACCCGATCCGCTGCGCGCGCTCGAGAAACTGCGCAACGTCCATCACGCGCAAAGCGGGCGGCAAAAGGAAGTTCTTCTGCAGGTCCTGGAACGCAGGCGCCTTCGTTCCGCGGACGAAGTCGAGCGCCTGCACGAAATCCTCTGCTTCCTGCGCGCCTATCCCGACGATGCGCGCACGCTCGCGCGCGCGAGCCGGATGTTGCGGCGCTTCGCGAAACGGGTCGACCTGCGCAGGCACGCCGACGCACTCGAGAACACGGGTATCGCCGGCACTGCAATCCGCTTCCCGTTCTTCTGGCCGAGCGCAGTCTGGCTCGCCCGCAACTGGCCGCGGCAGCTCACGCTCGACCGGCTCGATCGCGCCGCCGACCAGGCGATCGGACGGCTGTTCGGGGTGCGCTCCGGGTTCTACGCGCTCGACCGGATTCGCCCGCGCACGCTCGCCGATGCGGTCTACTTCATCGAGCTCGTCGATCGC
>DASYPC010000096.1:0-11137 GCA_036007105.1 Burkholderiales bacterium
CGAGCGGTGACGAACGTACATGTCGGCCTTCGCCGCAGTCCGCCTGAAGCGCGGGTCGACCACGATCACCTTGCAGCCGTTTTCCTTGGCGTGCAGCGTGTGCAGCATCGATACCGGGTGTGCTTCGGCGGCGTTGGACCCGAGGAACATCAGCGATTTCGAGTTCTGCTCGTCGTTGTACGAGTTCGTCATCGCGCCGTATCCCCAGGTCTGCGCGACGCCGGCGACCGTCGTGGAGTGGCAGATGCGTGCCTGGTGATCCGTGTTGTTGCTGCCCCAGAGCGACACCCATTTGCGCATCAGCATCGCCTGCTCGTTGTTGTGCTTCGACGAGCCGACCACGAAGAGCGCGTCGGGGCCGCTCTGCTTGCGGATCTCGAGCATCTTCTTGGCAATGTCGTCGTAGGCCTGGTCCCACGACACGCGCTTCCACTTGCCGCCCTCGAGCTTCATCGGGTACTTGAGGCGGTGCGAGTCGTGCGTGATGCCGTGCTCGCGCACCGACGCGCCCTTCGCGCAATGCGCGCCGAGATTGATCGGCGAATCGAACACCGGCTCCTGGCGGACCCACACGCCGTTCTCGACATACG
This sequence comes from Burkholderiales bacterium, assembly GCA_036007105.1. GTDB lineage: Bacteria > Pseudomonadota > Gammaproteobacteria > Burkholderiales > SG8-39 > 2-02-FULL-66-14. The sequence goes on from DASYPC010000096.1 coordinate 591, forward strand.
CATCGATCGCGCAGCCGACCGAGCAATGCGTGCATACCGTGCGCTTGACTTCCATCTTGCCGGCAGGCTTCTCGTCCTTCGCCTCCGCGATTCCGATCACGTTGAACGGCAGCTGGCTGGCAATTCCCGCGGCGCCCGCGGTGATCCCGGAGCGCTTCAGGAACGTCCGGCGATCGATCGTCTTCGCCATCACGCCGGCAAGCCCGCGCGCTAGGCGCGACTGGGATGCAGCGCTCGCGTTACCTACCCTGGTCAGCAGCATGGCTCTCTCCTCAGACTTTCGTCGTGCGGTAGTAATTGCGGACGTGCGCCGACTCGCTATAGCCCGCGGTCGCGCGTTTCGCGTCTCGGTTTCGGGTACCGGGGTTTTTCTGCGCGCTGTTCGTGGCGACCGCTGCTGCCGTCGCGACGCCCCCCGCGCCCACCGTCAAGAGAAAATTTCTGCGGGAGAGGATCGATTTTTTCTGACTCATGCCTGCCTCCTTCGCGTCAGTCGGATGTCAGGTCCGTCGCACCAAATTGGGGCCCGAGGAATAAATCCTCATCACGGTACAGCGGTCTTACCCACTGATCAAGAGCGAGAAACGGCCAACCGAAAATAATTCTTATCTGGGAATACGCAGTTGAGAGTCGTTCTCACCGGCGAACTTCACGCCATGTCGAACGCGGTTCGTTCGAGCCGGAAAAATTCACCCGCGAACGCGGCGACGAGACGGTAGAAATCCGCCTTCTCCGACGCGATTACTGCATCGCAAAATGCGACTCCGCCCTGGTAGAGGTAGCGATCGAAGAACGCTTTCTGCTGTTCCAGCGTGCGATGCTGCACTGCAATGACCAGCCGCATGACCTCGCAGACAGTGGACACGTGATCTTCAGGTTCGGTCGCCCGCTCGCGACGACTGATTCCCCACTCGGCGAGTTGCTTGCGTAGCTGCACGAGCGGGTTATCGGTGCTGCGCTCGATGAGGTAATGGATCAGGTAGGGAGTCACCGCAGCTCTCCCGGTACCGATGAAGAGATCCGTATGCTCATTCTCGAGCAGCACCGGGAACGCGGTCTGACACCGCGCCACCAGCTCCCGCCAGCGCAGCGACAGCCCCGCGTCGCTGCCCTCGAAGATGCCCGCGTTGAGGATCTGCGCAAGCACGCCCTGGTCGGGCGGCGCGTAAAACAACTGAGCGATCAGGCCGTAGAGCGCCGCGCGCGCTTCATCCTCCGGATCGAGCGCCGCAGCCTGCCCGGGCGCGGTCATTTCGGTTTCGTGTACTCGAAGATCGACGGCTCGTCCTTCGCGCTCACCAGGTCGACGACGCGGCAGTCGCCACACATTTGCAGGCGCCGGATCGCCCCGCCGCCCGCGAACATCGAGTGCGTGCCGAGCTTGCCGGTCATGCTCTCGACCATGCGGCGCGTGCCGAACGGCTTGCCGCAGCGCACGCAATGGAACGGCTCGGCTTCGTTCAGGACGACCGGTTCCTTCGCCTGCGCCGAGAGCAGCAGGCGCGGGACGAGCCGGATTGCATCCTCGGGACAGGTGTTCACGCACAGCCCGCATTGCACGCAATTGCGCTCGATGAAGCGCAGTTGCGGCGACTCCGGCGAATCGAGCAGCGCAGCCTCGGGACAGGCTCCGATGCAGGCCTTGCACAGCGTGCAGGTGTCCTTGTTGACGCGAAGCGAGCCGAACGGCGCGCCCGCGGCAAGCGCGATCTCGTCCGTCGGTCGCGGCGCGTGCGTGGCAAGGTGATCGAACGCAAAATCGAGCGTGGTCCGCTTCTCGGCCGACAGGTTGAAGGTGGCGGAACGGCTCGTTGCCTGCGCCTTCCCGAGTCCCCAGAGCGCGGCTTCCAGTACGGGGACTTCACCCGTCTCGATCAAGCCGAGGTGCTCGCCGTCATAGCCGAGCGCCGAGACGATCGCCTGCGCGTACGCAATCTGTTGTCGCAGCGCCGCGAGATAACCGTCCCCTTCGCGACCCGTTGCGAGCACCCGGACCTGGCTCGCCCCGTAGGCAAGCGCGCCGAGGAGCAAGTCCATGCCGACCGAGCCCACATGGAAGCACTCGAGCGGAATCACGCGAGCAGGCAGGCCACGTCCTCCGGCCTTGCGTCCCAGACCGCGCTCGCCGTAGCCGGCGCGGCGGCCGAGCGCCTGCAGCAGCGATCGCCCGCTCTCAGCGCCGTGAATCAGGATGCATGCCGCTTCGCCCCCAGCGTCGCGGTAGGTGGAGAGCAGCGTCTTCAGGCGGCGGCCCACGTCCGGGACGCGCGGATACGTGTACGTCATCGCACCGGACGGGCAGACGGTCGCACAACCGCCGCAGCCCGCGCACAGATGCGGTTCGACGCTTACGTAATCGCCGTCTTCGCGGATGGCACCGGTCGAGCACACGTCGAGGCACTTGGTGCACCCGATGATCCCGGACCGGCCGTGCGCGCAGATTCGTTCGCGGTACTGCGTGAAGCGCGGTTTCTCGAACTCGCCGACGAGGCCAACGAGCTTCGCGGCCGCAAGCGATTGCTCGAGCGGATCGGCGCCTGGCGCGGCGTATCCCTGCGGCGCATCGTGCGCGATCAGCGGCTCGCGCGACAGATCCAGCACCAGGTCGAACGTCTCCCTGCGCGGCTCCGTGGCGCGCGCGAAGTCGATCGCGCCGATCGCGCCGCAGGCCTTGACGCACTCGCGGTGCGCTTTGCATTTTTCGAGGTCGATCTGGTAGGTGAAGTCGATCGCTTGCTCGGGGCACGCGCGCACGCACGCGTTGCAGCGCGTGCAGACCTCGAGGTCGATCGGATTTTCCTGCTGCCACTCGATTTCGAACGCACCGAGCCAGCCGGAGAGCTTGAGCACGCGTCCCGACCACAGGGGCACCTTGCGCTCCGCGGGGAGCTCGCCATGACCTGCGCTCGTCAGCAGCACACTGACGTCGAGCGAATCCGCCAGGCGCTCGGCCCAGTCGAGCGCCGCCTCGGACGGCCCGATGATCAGCAGCTGGCCGCCGGACGCATACTTCACGACCGGCACCGGCTCGGGCTCCGGTAATGCTGCCGCAGCAATCAGCGCCGCGATCTTCGGCGTTGCGGCGCGGCCCTGCTCGGACCAGCCCGCAAGCTCCCGGATATTCACGAACGCGAGGTTCGCGTTGGACTGCGCGGCCTGTGCGAGCTCGGAAAAGAGCGGCGCCTCCTGGGTGCAGGCGACGAGCAGGTCGGGTTCGCCGAGCGCCGACTGGAATGCGCCCGCCTGCTTGCGGCACAGCTCCGTATGGACGGTGAGAGCCGCTCCCGTTTTCAGCGCGTCGGCGAGCCGCTTCGCGTCGAGCGGGATCGTCCCGTTGCAGGAGCAGAGCTTAAGTGTCTTTGCTTCCAGCGACATCTTCCGCATCCGCTGCGGGGGGGTCGGCCTTGTCTGGCGCCGCCGCCTCCGCTGCTTTGTCAGGCTCATCGAACAGCAACTTCTTCGCCTGGTTGAGCGTCTTCAGCATTTCCGGCGGGATCGGCTCGCCGCCCGTGTAATCCTCCGAATACGCCTCGAACGGATCGGGCACGTTGAAGTGCGCATCCCCGGCGAACAGTTTTTTCAGCGCCTCGCGACGCGTCGCGGGATCCACGTTCGCATTCATGAACGGCCGGAAATCCGACTCGGGCGTCAGCTCCTCGATGTTCGGCAGCGCCGCCGGCGGCTCGTCCGTCTTTGCTGGCGGAGCCGCGGGCTCCGCCGCAGGCACGTCGTTGGAGGCGGCCTCGCGATCCTTGATCTTGAGCCGCGACCAGCGCTCGAGAAACGGTTCCTTCGCCTCGCTCATCGCGACGTGCGGTCCTTGGGATGGATGAACGAGCGGGGCTTGATGCGCTTCTTCGGCTCCGGGCGGTAGTTCTGCTCCACGTACTCGCCGACCCAGGCATAGATCTCGGGCGGCATCGGCACGCCGTCGACCGAGTGTCCGCCGTCGAGCCATCGACCGCTCTCTTCCGAGCTTGCAGTCACATCGACTGGCACCGCCTGCGCGTCGTCCATCCGCCAGAGCACGAAGACGCGGGGGTTATCGATCGAGACATTGAGGTAATACCCCTCGCATTCGTCGCGATGGAGCACGAGCTTGTAGCCGGGATGAAGCCATTGCTGCACGCCGGGTTCGTCGACGAGCAGCCGCGGCGCGCCGCCTTCGGCGAATCCGGGCAGAACGCCCCAGGGTTCCCAGACGTGATCGATCCAGCGGCTTTGCACCGCGCGCCGTTGCATCACTACTGCGATCGCAAAGTTCGGTTTTTCCATCGTCTTTGGTCTCGCCGGACTATACCGCAGCGAGCAGCGCGAACCCGCAATTGGCGTAGAACTTGCAGGGGCTTTAGGCACGCAGTCAAGGAGACCTTCATGCGCCGAAATCCACTCGCTTGCGTAATCGCCGTTGCCCTCTGCACCAGTCTGCTCGCCGCTTGCGGCAAGGCCCCTGAACGCGACGTGGCGAAGCAAATATCGCGCGGCGCGCCACCGCCGCAGCCCACGACCAGCGCCCCGGCGAATATGCCCGCCAATAGGCTGGTGCAGGGCCAGGTCGATCCGAAACAACCCGAACAACGCAGGGACTTTCAGCGGCCGGGCGAGCAAACCGGTCCTGGCACCACCAAACCGAGCGGTTAGATCGTCGCCCGAGCGCCTTTTGCGCTATGATTTTTAAGCGGAAACATCATGGCGAGAAAGGTCATTCCGATCGTCGGGAATCGGCGCGAAAACGCGCCGGCGCCCCATTTCGCAGGTGGAGCGCTCGCCGATACGCTGGGCAGGCCGCTTCGCGACCTGCGCATTTCGGTGACCGACCGATGCAACTTCCGCTGCGTGTACTGCATGCCGCGCGAAGTCTTCGACGCCGACCACAAGTTCCTGCCGCACAGCGCGATCCTGACGTTTGAAGAAATTACACGGCTCGCGGGCCTCTTCGTCGGACTCGGAGTAAGGAAGCTTCGCCTCACCGGTGGCGAGCCGCTCGTCCGAAAAGGCATCGACCGGCTCATCGGGATGCTCGCGCCTCTGGGAGCAGACCTCACCCTCACGACCAACGGTTCGCTTCTCGCGAGACAGGCCCGCGCGCTCAAGGCCGCGGGCCTTGACCGCATCACCGTCAGCCTCGATTCGCTCGATGAAGCAACTTTCCGCGCGATCAACGACGCGGATTTCCCGGTCGCCGACGTGCTGGAGGCGATCGACGTTGCGGCGGCAGCGGGATTCGCGCCGATCAAGGTGAACATGGTGGTGAAGCGCGGCGTGAACGAAGGCGAGATCGTCGCAATGGCGCGCCACTTCCGCGGCACCGGCCACATCGTGCGCTTCATCGAGTACATGGACGTCGGCAGCACCAATGGCTGGCGCATGGATGATGTCGTTGCCTCGATGGAAGTCGTGCGACGGATTGGCGAAGCGTTTCCGCTGGAACCGCTGGATCCGAACTATCCGGGCGAAGTGGCCGAGCGCTGGCGCTACCGGGACGGCGCAGGCGAGATCGGCGTCATCTCTTCGGTGACGCAGGCGTTCTGCGCAACCTGCAACCGGCTGCGGCTCTCTACCGAGGGATCGCTCTATACGTGCCTGTTCGCGCAGAGCGGCCACGACCTGAAGTCGCTGCTGCGCGGGGGCGCTTCCGACGCCGAGATCGTCAACGAGATCGCGGCCATGTGGCGAGCGCGCGGCGACCGCTACTCGGAGATCCGCACCGCGGAAACGGCAAAGCAGCGCAAGGTCGAGATGTCATATATCGGTGGCTGAGTCCTACCGCCCGCTGCTCACCAATTCCGCGCGCCCGGCAACGTTCGAAGTCGAGGCGTTCAACGAGCGCGGCGAGATGGTGCCGACCTCGATCGCGGGGGAGCATCCGCTGACGCTCTACCTCGACAAGCGCGAGATCGTCACGCTGATGACGCTCGGCCATGCGCCCGAAGCGCTCGCGATCGGCTACCTGAGGAACCAGCGGCTGGTCGAGGGAATCGAGCAGATCGCGGCGGTGCAGGTCGACTGGGAAACGGATTCAGTCGCGGTCACGCTGCACAAGCGCCTGAAAGGCGTCGCACGCAAGCTGGGGAAGCGTACGGTCACGACTGGATGCGGTCAGGGCACGGTATTCGGCGATCTCATGGATGAGATCGACAAGGTCAAGCTGCGCGATGACGTGCGCTTGACCGATGCGCAGCTCTTCGACCTGGTGGACAAGGTGCGCAAGTACGAGACCATCTACAAGCAATCCGGCGCGGTGCACGGCTGCGCACTCGCGCGCGCTACCGCGCAGGACACGGCCGAGATCCTGCTGTTCATCGAGGACGTCGGACGGCACAACGCGGTGGACGCGATCGCCGGCTACATGTGGCTCGATGCGATCGACGGCTCGGACAAGATCTTCTACACCACCGGGCGGCTCACTTCCGAGATGGTGATCAAGTGCGCGCAGATGGCGATCCCGTTCCTCGTGTCGCGCTCGGGCCTCACCAAGATGGGCCACGAGGTCGCGCAGCGCGTCGGCCTGACGATGCTCGGCCGCGCAAGCGGCCGCCACTACCTCGCGTTCACGGGACAACACCGGCTGCAGAGGACGCTGCCGCAGGCCACGGCGCTCGCCTGATGCTCGCGCAGTTGCTTGCGGCGGACGCCCGGGCGAGCCCCTGCGCAAGCGTTTCCGAATGGTGGCGGCGGCATCGCGAAATCGCGCGCGCTTACGAGCGCACGATCGACCAGGCGATCGCGGGCGGATTCCACGCCGATCGCACCGGCTGGGCGTTCGCGTCGGGCTACCAGGCCGCGCTGCGCGCGCTCTTTCCCGCCTTACCCGAAGACCGGATCTGCGCACTGTGCGTCACCGAGGCGGAAGGCAACGCGCCGCGTGCGATCCGCACGACCCTGCGGCGCGTCGACGGCGGTTGGCGGCTCGACGGCGCGAAGCGTTGGACCACGCTCGGTCCAGAGGGCGCGCTCTTTTTCGTCGCGGCGCGCGACGCGGAGGTCGCCGGCGAGCGCCCTGCGTTACGCGTGGCGCGCACGCCGTCGGACGCACCCGGCGTGCACGTCGAGACGATGCCGCCGACGAAGTTCGTTCCGGAAGTGCCGCACGCGCGCTTGCGCTTCGAGGGCGTGCGCCTGCCCGACGAAGCCCTGCTTCCCGGCGATGGCTACAGCGAGTACGTAAAGCCATTTCGCACGGTTGAAGACCTGCACGTGCACGGCGCGGTCCTTGCGTATCTGCTGCGCGAAGCGCTCCTCCATTCGTGGCCGAAACCCTGGGTCGAGCGCGCTGTGGCGCATCTGCACGCGATGCGCGCGCTTGCCGACGCGGACCACGATGCGCCCGCCACGCACGTTGCGCTCGCAGGCGCGCTCGCGATCGGCGACGCGCTGCGGGTTGAGGCCGATTCGCACTGGGCCGCCGCGGCAGAAGACGAAGCCGCGCGGCGGTGGCAGCGCGACCGCGAGCTCCTGAAGGTTGCGTCGTCGGCACGCACGCGGCGCACCGAGCGCGCGTGGGAACGGATTGCGCAGGGATCCGACCCGATCGCGCAGCCCACGCAGGCGGAGACGGCGCGCGCACAGCGCGCGGAGCTCGAGCGCGCAAAGGACGTGCTGGCGCGCCAGGCTGAGCGCCTGCGCATCCTGCACGAGATCGATCGCAAGCTGATCGCACAGGAATCGACCGAGGCGATCGCTGCCGCAGTCCTTCCGCCGCTGCGCGAGCTGCTCGGGATGCCGCGCGTCATCGTGAACCTGTTCGACCTGGCGGCGGGCGAGGTCGAGTGGCTCGCCGCAGCAGGCCGGCGCAAGACACGCGTCGGCGGCGTGCGCTACTCGATCCGGCTGATGGGCGACCTGGAGGCATTGCAGAGGGGCGAAACCCAGGTGCTCCGTACGCGTGAGCTGCCTGCCGGTGCGGAAAGGGACGCGCTGCTCGCCTCGGGCGTCGACACCTATATGGTGGTGCCGATGATCGCCGCGGGCGAATTGATCGGTGGCCTCAGCTTCGGCGGCGGCGAGCCGATGTTTCCCGAAGAGCAGGTCGAGATCGCGCGCCAGGCGGCCGCGCAGCTCGCCATTGCCATCGCGCAACTGCGGCTCTTCGAGCGCGTGAAGCGGCACGCGGATGAGCTCGAGGAGCGCGTGCGCGAGCGGACCGCCGAGCTGCAGACGGCCAACCAGGCGCTCGAGGGGTTCTCGTACTCCGTGTCGCACGACCTGCGCGCGCCGCTGCGTGCGGTCAGCGGCTACACGCAGATGCTCGAAGAGGACTACGGCGCGCGGCTGGACGACGAGGGCCGAAGGCTGCTTCGCTTCGTGTCTGGCAGCGCGGAACGCATGGGGCAGCTGATCGACGGCCTGCTCACGTTCTCACGCCTCGGGCGCCAGCCGGTCCATGCCGTGCAGGTGGAGATGCGCTCGCTCGTGCGCGAGGTCGCCGACGAGCTCGCACCCGAGCACCCGGCGGCGCATATCAACCTCGGCGAATTGCCGGAGGCAACCGGAGACCGTATGCTGCTGCGGCAGGTCTGGGCGAACCTGATCGGCAACGCGCTCAAATACAGCGCGAAGAACGAATCGCCGCGCGTCGAGATCGGCGGGCGCGCCGACGACGGCGAGATCGTCTATTGGGTCGGGGACAATGGTGCCGGGTTCAACATGCGCTACGCGGACAAGCTGTTCCGCGTATTCCAGCGGCTGCACGGCGAGCACGAGTTTTCCGGCACCGGCGTCGGGCTCGCCATCGTCGAGCGCGTAATCGCACGCCACGGCGGGCGCGTATGGGCCGAGGGCGAAGTGAATCGCGGTGCGAAATTTTTCTTCACGCTGCCGCGCAAGGACACGCCGCAGGGGCCGGGCGTGGCCCTGTGAACGACTTCGACGAGCAGGAAGCAAGCCGCAAACGCACTCTGCGCGTCGCGACGGTGATCGGCTGCGTCCTCGTCGTCTATCTTGCCGTGGTCAGCCTCGGCGCGTTTGCGCTCTTCGCCGTCGCCGGTGCGGTCATCGTGCTGGTGTACGTCTTCGATGTGCCTCAGCTGCTCTTTTCAGGCGCCCATGCCGCGCGCAAGACGGTCCAGGGCGTGGAACACGCGGGGCGGCACGACTGGTACGGTTTTCACGGCTCGACGATCCGGGTGTTTTTCGACGCGCGGCGCAATCCGTGGATGGCGGCAAAGGAGATCGCGCACATCCTGGCGGTCGGAGACGTTCCCGAGGCGTTTCGCGGCTATCGGGCGAGCGAGTTCGCGAAGCAACCCTTCGCAAAGGACGAGTACTGTCTCTCGGAGGCGGGCCTGCGGAGGCTGCTCAAGCAATCGCAGCATCCCGAGGCGCACGCGATGCTGCTGTGGCTCGAGCGCGAGGTTCTGTTTCCGTTGCAGCGCCGCGAGGAGAAGCCTATCCGGTAGCCGGCTCGCTCGCGAGCTGCTCGCGTTTCGCCACCAGCTCCGCACGCGAGGGAAAGAACAGCGACGCCAGCAGCATGCCGCCCGCCAGCGCCGCGAGTACCAGGAAGACGTTGCGGAAACCGCCCGGGCTGTGATGCAGGCCGGCCACCAGCGGCACCGCCAGCGAAGCCACGCCAAGCGAAACCACGTAGCGCACCCCGAGCACGCGCGCGCGGTATTCGTCCGCGCAATAGCGCCCCACGATCGCATCGTTGAGCGGGATCTGGCCGAAAACCGCGAGCATCATGGCGAGCGCAGCGGCAAGCATCTGCCAGCCCTCGAGGTGCGCCGCCAGGAACAGCAGCGGGATCTGCACCAGCGCAACGCCGATCATCAGCCGCCTCAGCTCGGTGCGGTCGATCAGCGCGCCCATGACCAGCTGCGCCAACGCAGCGATCGAGTACACCACCGCGACCAGCAGCCCGATGCCGAAATTGGTCTGCGTCAGCGCCTGCAGCCGCTCGTCGAAGACTTTCGGCATCGACACGGTGGTCGAGTTGAAGATGATGCCGCCGCAGGCGGTGGCGACCAGCAGCACTGCAAAGATGCGTCCCATCATGCGCGCATCGACATGCAGCCCGATCGAGCGTGAGGTTTTCTTGACGCGGCCCGGGTCCTTGACGAGAACGAGAAAGCCGATCCCCGCGACCACGCACGCAATGCCGGGCGCGAAGAAGGCGGCGCGCCAGCCGGCGAAATCGACGAGCGCCCCGGTCGCGAGTGCCGCGACCGCGAGGCCGAGGTTTCCCCACAACCCGTTCCACCCGAGCACGCGCCCCATCTTCTCGGGCGAGGCGACGAGCATCGCGATGCCAACCGGGTGATAGATCGCGGCGAAAGCGCCCGTCACGGTCAGGCCGGCGGCGAGTTGCCAGGGCTCGCGCGCAAATCCGGTCACGAACATCGAAGCGCCGATGCCGAAATAGAACAGCACCATCGTGCGGTAGCGGCTCCAGTGGTCGGCGAGCCACCCCGCGGGAATCGCGAATGCGCCGAAGCAGATGAACCCGCCGAGCGCGAGCGGCAGCAGCTCGGCGTACGGCCGGTCCCACTCGCGCGCGAGGGCAAGCACGGCCGTGGGAAAGACCAGCATGACCAGGTGGTCGAGCA
>DASYPC010000097.1:0-5939 GCA_036007105.1 Burkholderiales bacterium
GCAGCGCCCGATCGCGGTTCACGGGCTGGAGAATCTGACGCGCTGCGACAAAGGCGTTGCCATGCTGAGGCAATTGCTGAAGCGCGCGATTGGCGGCCTGCAGAACGGCGAGGACCCGGGCGTTTCGCCTTTGCGGATCGAAGGCCGGATCCCGACCTATTGTCACGATACCGTGGTCAAGGCGCCGATCGCACCCGGCGCCACCGAGGCGCAGGACCTCGACGCCGTGCAAGCGATCGGGGCGGCGATCACCGGTATCGTCGTGCGCGGCGACCACCACACGGCGCCCGATCGGCAAGACAAGGTGCGACACCTGATTCGCGAATACCGCTCGAGCCATGAATCCCATCCATCCCGGCAAAGTTGACTGGACCGGGGAAAACCCCGGCATCTATCTGAAGGAAACGCAGGATGGGCCCTGGACCGGGCTCATGACCTTCTTCCGCATCTTCTATTCGCCGTACGGCATGGGGCACGGCATCATCGTGCTCGACGAGCCAGGCGTCGAAAAGGGTCTGCCCGAAGCACACAACTTCTGCATCACCGACAACGACGCGCTGGCGAAATTCCTCGTCGCCGAGTTCTTCTCGAATTTCATGTCGTTCCGCGTTTCGCCCGCAATCAAGGCGATCACCTACCTGCCGCTGACCGGTGTGCGTCGCGAAGGCGACACGCTCTCAACGTACCGGGAGATCGTAAATTCCGCGGACATCGAGGTGGTGTGCACATGGAAGAATCTGTCCGCTGCGTATGCGGTAGACATGCCGTCTGAAAAGGGTCCGACCAAGAAGCACGAGATGTACAGCCTGTTTCTCGATGCCGGGGAGGCGTCCGTGACGGTGGACGGCCGGCCATTGCGGGGGAAAGTGGTGCAACGCGATTTCGCCGATACCCGGAAAAGCACGGCCTTCCTCGCCTTTTCGGAGTCCTGGATGCGCACCGGGTGACTGAGTTCCTGCAGTATGTCGCGTCGGGCCTGGTGGTGGGCGCGATCTACGGCCTGATCGGCATCGGCTTCACCGCGGTCTACAACGTCACCGGCATCGTCAATTTCTCGCAGGGAGATTTTGCCTCCCTCGGGGCGCTCGCGGCGATCGGCGGTCTCGCCGCGGGGTTGCCGTTGCTCGCTGCGGTGACGGCGGCGGTCCTCGTCATCGGGCTGCTCGGCGTGCTCATCGAGCGCATCGCGATCCGGCCGGCCGGCAACGACGTGCTGCGCGGGATCGTCATCACCATCGGCGTCGGCGTGGCGCTGCAGGGCATCGCCGTTTTGATCTGGGGTACCGACGCCCACGCGCTGCCGGCGTTCTCCGGCGAAAAACCGATCGACCTGGGCGGAGTCACAGTTCCGCCGCAGGCGCTGTGGGTCGTCGGCACGGCCGCCGCGTTGATGGCCGCGCTCTATTTCTTCTTCATGCGCACGTATCTCGGCAAGGCATTCCGCGCCTGCGCGGTGAACGCATTCGCTGCGAGCCTGATGGGCATTCCCACGCACTCGATGCGCGCGATCGCGTTTTTCGTATCCGCCTTCACCGGGGCGATCGCCGGGGTCATCATCGCGCCGATCGCGTTCATCCAGTACGACAGCGGGATCTTTCTCGGCATCAAGGGGTTCGTCGCCTGCATCATCGGCGGCTTCGGCAATCCGATCGGCGCTGCGCTGGGCGGGCTGCTGCTCGGGCTGCTCGAAGCGCTCGCGACCGGCTACTTGAGCTCCGGATACAAAAACGCCATCGCGTTCGTCGTGCTGCTCGCGTTCCTGTTCATCAGGCCGGCCGGGATCCTCGGCGAGCTCGAGGCGAGAAGGTGAAGCGGCTCGCGCTCCTCGCCATTGCGCTTGCCGGCGTGTACCTGTCGGGCAGCGGCTATCTCACCAATCTCTTCGTCGTCACGGCGCTGTTCACGCTGCCCGCGCTGGGCCTGTCGCTGCTGATGGGCTACACGGGCCAGATCTCGCTCGGCCATGCCGCGTTCGTCGGGCTCGGGGCGTATGGCACGGCGGTCCTCGTCAAGGCGACCGGGTTGAGCCCATGGCTGACGATCGCCGCAGCAGTCGCTCTGACGACGCTTGCCGCGTGGGCGATCGGCTGGCTCGTATTCCGGCTGCGCGGCCATCATCTCGCGATGGCGACGCTGGCATTCGGAATCATCCTGCACGTCGGAACGGTCGAATGGAAAGCGATTACCGGCGGGCAGGACGGCCTGTCCGGAATTCCGCGGCTCGAGTTTCTTGGCTACAGCCTCGGATCGGACGCGGCGATTTTCCCGCTCGCGTGGATCGTCTGCATCGTCGCGATCCTGCTGGCGCAGAACCTGGTTCGTTCGCCCGCCGGCTACGCGATGCGGGCGGTCGCGGAAAACGAGGCGGTCGCCGCATCGCTCGGCATTGCGCCCGATCGCCTCAAGCGCCGCATCATGGCGCTCTCGGGCTGCTACGCTGGATTGGGGGGCGCGCTCTACGCGCACTATCTTGGCTACATCAGTCCGAGCCCGTTCGACGTCGGGTTTTCGATCAAGCTGCTGCTGATGGTCGCGCTCGGCGGTTTCGCCGGAATCTGGAGCGTGCTGTTCGGAGTATTTTTCGTTGTGATCACGAGCGAGGTCCTCAAGCCACTGGGTCGCTACGACGTAGTGTTCTACGGTGTGCTGCTCGTCATCGTGATGATCTGGTGCCCGCGCGGACTGCTCGATGGCCTGGCGCGCCTCTCGCATGCGCTCGCAGCGAGGCTCGGCCTCGGCTGGATGGCGAGATGAGCGACGTGCTGCTCTGCATTCGCGGCGTCAGCGTGCGTTTTGGCGGGCTGCAGGCGCTCGATGACGTGTCGTTCGATGTACGGCAGGACGAGATCCTGGCGCTGATCGGCCCCAATGGCGCAGGGAAATCCACGCTGTTGAACGTCGTCTCCGGCGCGCTCGAGCCGGACGCAGGCGAAATCCTGCTCGGCGGGCGGCGTTTGAACGGGATGCGCGCCGAGGAAGTGAACGCGCTCGGACTCGCGCGCACGTTCCAGGGCGCCGAGGTGCTGCGTGGCATGAGCGTGCGCGAGAACGTGATGACGGCCGGCGCCGCTCGCTGTGGCGCAGGCATCGGTTTCGGGCTCGTCGGTGTGGGTCGCGCTGCGACGGCGCTCGACAAGCTGCGCCGGAGCGCCGATCGCTGTCTCGAAGCCGTGGGGCTCGAAGCGCTTGCCGAAACGCCGGCATCCACGCTCACGGCAGGGCAGCAGCGGCTGCTTGCGATCGGGCGGGCGCTCGGCACCGATGCGCAACTGCTGATCCTCGACGAGCCGGGTGCGGGATTGAATGCTACCGAGAAGGCGCAGCTCGCCCGGGTCATCACGCGCTTGCGCGACGCCGGGAAGACGGTCGTGTTCGTCGAACACGACCTTGCGCTCGTCGGCCGGCTCGCCGAGCGCATCGTAGTGCTCGATCACGGGAAGGTCATCGCCGCCGGCGAGCCGGACGCCGTGCGCAGCGACCCGAAGGTGATCGAAGCGTACCTGGGTGCGACCGAGATCGCCCCCGGCGCCGCCCTGGAAGCGAACGACGAAGGTAATCCGGTGCTCGCGATCGAGTCCTTAGTCGTGCGTTATGGCGGCGCGGCGGCGGTCGACGGCGCGTCGCTCGCCGTCGCGGCCGGCGAGATCGTGGCGATCGTCGGCGCGAACGGCGCGGGCAAGACCACGCTGCTCAATGCAATCGCCGGCAGCGTTCGGCCGGCCTCGGGCCGAGTGCTCTACCAGGGGCGCGACATCAGCGGGTTGGCGTCGGCGGACCGGGTCTGCGCCGGCCTCAGCCTCGCGCCCGAAGGGCGTCAGTTGTTCGGCTCGCTTTCGGTCGAGGACAATCTTCTGATCGGGCGGTACGGGCGGCGCCGCGGCGCCGGCTTGCGAGAGTTGCTCGTGGCGGGCCATGGCGAGGTGCAGGCGACGCGCGCAGCGATCAATATGGTGTACGGGTTGTTTCCGAAGTTGCGCGAGCGCGCCTCCCAGGCGGCGGCAACGCTGTCGGGTGGGGAAGGGCAGATGCTCGCGATCGGCCGGGCGCTGATGAACCGTCCATCGCTGTTGCTGCTCGACGAACCCTCGTTCGGACTTGCGCCTCAGGCGACCCGCGAGATTCTCGAAGGCCTGCCGCGGCTCACGGAATCGGGCGTCGCGGTCCTGCTCGTCGAGCAGAATGCGCGGGCCGCGCTGCAGGTGTCGTCGCGCGCGTATGTGCTGGCAAACGGACGCGTAGTTGCGCAAGGCCGCTCGCGCGACCTGCTGCACGATCCGGAGATCGCCCGTGCGTACCTGGGCTGGAAGGGCGAGCAGGTGCCGCGCCCGGGGCTGCGTGCGGTTCGCTAGAATGTTCCATCACACGGCGGGAGGAAATGCCATGAAAATTCGTCATTGCTTGCTGGTCGCATTGCTCGCCGCGGCGCTCCCAGCACTCGCGCAAGAAATTCGCATCGGCGGACTGCTCGAAACCTCGGGCTTCATCGCGTCGCTCGGCCAGCCGGGGCTCGAGGGCGCCCAGCTCGCCGTGGAGCAGGTCAACGCCGCCGGCGGCATCAACGGGCGCACGGTCCAGTTCATCAACGTCAACTCGGAGAGCGACAACACCAAGACCGTTTCCGGCTTCAAGCGCCTGATCGAGCAGGACAAGGTAGTGGCCGTGGTCGGCCCGATGAGCTCGGGCTCGGTGTTCGCGGTGGCCGATTCGGTGGAAGGTGCGCGAGTGCCGATGATCGCCAACGGCGCCTCGCGCGGCATCGTGCAACCGCCCGAGAAGCGGCGGTTCATGTTCCTTGCTCCCCTCACCGACGTCGTCGTGCAGAGCGTGATGCTGAAGGACATGCAGGCAAAGGGCATCAAGAAGATCGCGATCCTGAATTCGGACGTAGCGTTCGGCACCAGCGGGCGCGACTCTCTCGAGAAGGGCGTCGCCGCCTACGGGATCACCCTCGTCGCCAAGGAAACCTTCGGCAACTCCGATACCGACATGACTCCGCAGCTCACCAAGATCCGCGCTTCGGACGCAGAGGCGACGGTCATCTGGGCGACCGGGCCGGGTCTTGCGATCTCGACCAAGAATCACCGCGCGCTCGGGATCAAGACGCCGGTTTATCTCGCGCATTCCTCGAACGACTTCAATTTCCTGCGCCTGGCGGGCGACGCGGCCAACGGCGTGCTGCTTCCATCGTCAAAGATCTACGTGACGGCGGCGCTGCCCCCAAGCGACCCGCAGAAGCCCGCGGTCGAGCGCTTCGTGCGCGACTACGAGAAGAAGTACGGCAAGCCGCCCGCCACGTTCGCCGGCAACGGCTACGACGCGACCATGATGCTGATCGACGCGATCCGCAGGGCAGGCACCGATCCGGCGAAGCTGCGCGACGCGATCGAGGCGACGCGCGATTACGTTGGTGTCACCGCGGTGTACAGCTACGCGCCGACGGATCATTACGGCACCAAGGCAGACAGCGTAGTCATGCTCACCGTCAGGGACAGCAAATTCACGCTCGCTGGCAAGTGAGCGACAGGCCCTTGACCAGCTCGGTTGCGCACTCGACCAGTGCGCGCCCGGCCGGGGTGGGACGGTAGCGGTGCGAATGCGCGACCACGATGTTCGGCGCACGCTGCCGCGGCGCGAGTGGTCGGGTCGCGAGCGTTCCAATTCCCGGATGCATGTAAGGCGGGCAGAAATTGAGCAGCGAATAACCGAGCCCGCTCGCCACCAGGCCGCGCAGCATCGCCACCGACTGCGCGCGATACTCGATTCGCGGCTCGAGGCCGCAGCGGCTGAACGTGGAGAGCATGTATTCGCGCGTGCGCGGCAAATCGAGCAGCACCATCGCCTCGGGCGCAAGGTCGCGCAAGGCGACGCGCTCACGACGCGCGAGCGGATGATTCCCGGGAAGAACGGCTTGCAGCGGCGCGGCGCGCAGCGGCAGGCAG
>DASYPC010000098.1:0-8062 GCA_036007105.1 Burkholderiales bacterium
CGAGCGCGAGCGGCAGCAGCTCGGCGTACGGCCGGTCCCACTCGCGCGCGAGGGCAAGCACGGCCGTGGGAAAGACCAGCATGACCAGGTGGTCGAGCAGGTGCCCGAGGTTGAGAAACGGCACCAGCCAGCTGTTCTGCATGCGCCGAGTCTCGCATGCGCGGAGTCGCGCTACAAACGCCGTTTTACAATTCGCCGCATGCAAGGCGTGACCGGCATCGTGCTCGCAGGCGGCCTGGGACGGCGCATGGGCGGCGTGGACAAGGGCCTGCAGCCGTTTCGCGGCAAGCCGATGGCGCAATGGGCGATCGAGCGCCTCGCTCCGCAGGTGGACGAGCTCATCGTCAGTGCCAACCAGAACCCTGCCGAGTATGCGCGCTTCGGCTACCGCGTCGTGCCGGACGAGCTGAGCGGTTTCGCCGGCCCCCTCGCCGGCCTGCATGCCGGAATGAAGGCGGCGAATCGCGACCGCGTCGTGACGGTGCCGTGCGATTCCCCGTTCCTCGCGGCCGACCTCGTCGCACGGCTGAGCGCCGCGCTCGGTGAAAACCAGCTTGCCGTTGCGAAGACCGGTGCGCAACCGCATCCGGTCTTCTCGCTCGTCCTGCGAAGCGTGCTGCCGCACCTGGAAGCGTTCCTCGTCGGCGGCGGCCGCAAGATCGACGCCTGGTATGCGACCCTGAAGGTGGTGGAAGTCGCCTTCGACGACGAAGAGGACGCGTTCCGGAACATCAATACGCGCGATGAGCTGAGCCAGGCATGAGCGAGATTGCCCGCATCGTCAGCTGCATCGACGGCTATGACCCGGACGCGCTGCATGTGGAGAAAGCGCGTGCCGCGATCCGTGCGTGCCTCGCGCCGGTTGCCGCGAGCGAGCGCGTGCCGGTGCGCGCCGCATTCGGGCGCGTGCTCGCCGAAGACATCGTGCCGGCGATCGACGTCCCGGGACACGACAACTCGGCGATGGACGGCTACGCGGTGCGCAGTGCGGATCTGAAGAGCGACACGGAAACGGTTCTCGAGGAGATCGGCATCGCGCTCGCAGGCCGCGCGTTCGAGGGACGCATCGGCACTGCCCAGTGCGTTCGCATCATGACCGGTGCAGTGCTGCCGGAAGGCGCCGACACCGTGGTGATCCAGGAAATCGTGCGCGCGGACGGCAAGCGGATCGGCGTGCCGCCGGGCCAGAAGGCGCAGCAGAACGTCCGCTATGCAGGCGAAGACCTGAAGGCCGGCGTGCCCGTGCTCGAATCAGGAACGCTGGTGGGGCCGGCGCAGCTCGGCGTCATCAGCTCGCTTGGCATCGGCGAGGTGAGCGTCAAGCGCCGGCTGCGCGTCGCGTTCTTTTCCACCGGCGACGAGCTGGCCTCGGTCGGAACCCCGCTCGCCAAGGGACAGGTCTACGACTCGAACCGCTATACGCTGCACGGAATGCTCGCGCGGCTCGGGGTCGAGCTGCTCGATCTCGGCGTCGTGCGCGATGACCCCGGCGCTCTCGAGCAGGCGCTGCGCAACGCGGCCGCGAGCGCCGATGCGATTGTAACCTCGGGCGGCGTCTCGGTCGGCGAAGCCGATTTCGTACGGCGCTTGCTGGGCCAGCTCGGCGAAGTCCTGTTCTGGAAGATCGCCATGCGCCCGGGGCGGCCGATGGCGTTCGGCAGGATCGACCATGCGTTCTTCTTCGGCCTTCCGGGAAATCCGGTCGCCGTGATGGTGACCTTCTACCAGTTCGTGCGCGAGGCTTTGCTCGTTCTCGCCGGCCGCAGCGGCGATCTCGCACCCATGACTTTCCGCGTGCAAAGCGCAGCGGCGCTGCGCAAGGTGCCCGGTCGCACCGAGTACCAGCGCGGCATCCTGTTCCGCGACGGCGGCGAGTGGAAAGTGCGCACGACCGGCCAGCAAGGCTCGGGGGTGCTGCGCTCGATGGCGGAAGCGAACTGCTTCATCGTGCTCGAGCACGAGCGCGGAAACATTGCCGCGGGCGAGATGGTCAGCGTGCAACCGTTTGACGGGCTGGCGTAGGAAATGACGCCCAAACAGCTCGTCAACACGACGTCCCGCGATCACGCGGAGATGTCCGACCTCGTGGAAGGTCTGCGCGCGGCGCTCGATTCGGGCGACCGCGACCTGATGCAGTCGCTATTGACGAAACTACTGATCGTCGAGGTCCGGCACTACTCCACCGAGGAGGCACTGATGCGCGCCGTCGCGTACGATCAGGCGGATGCGCATCGCGGGGAACATGCCGCGATGGTCGAGACCTTGACGCGCATCATCCAAACCCTCGTGGTCGAAAACCTCGCGTCGGTCAGTCCGCAAGTCGTCGCGCACCTCGAGACCGCGCTCGCGCACATGATCGACGCGGATCGGGAGCTCAACCACTTCGTCTCGGCAAGCACGGGCTAGGCACTACGCTCGAGATGCGGCACCCGATCCATCCGGAACTCGCCGCACTCGCGGGTGCCGCAAAGCAAATGACCCGGCAGCGGGTGCCGGAAACGGGCGTGCTGCTCTCCGAAGCGCTGCGCAAGGCAGTGCGCGGCCCGCATCATTGGCTGCGCCCGGAGCACCGCATCGGCGATCCCGCGCGCTACATGCGCCACCTGCTGTACGTGGATCCGGACGGCGACTTCGTCATGAGCGTGCTGGTCTGGCTTCCGGGCCAGCAGAGCCCGATCCACGGACACCGAGTCTGGTGCGCGTACGGAGTCGTAGAAGGCGAGCTGACCGAAGAGCAGTTTCGCGTTGGCGCCAGCGGGGTTGAGCCGGCGAAGACGTCCGTGCACCGGGGCGGCGACATCGCCGACCTCGATCTCGACTGCACTGCGATTCACCGCGTCTGCAACCGCTCCTACGCGCCGCTCGCGACGCTACACCTGTACGGTGTCGCGGCGGAGCGCCTCACGACCGGAATCAATCGCCTCTACCCGCTCGGCCTCGATCAGCTTTCCTAGCGTCCTGCGGAAATGCGCGAGCGGCGCATCCGACACGATGCCGTGCATCTTGAAGTCCGGATCCGCATCGAGCATCTCCTGCTGCCCCTCGATGATGAACTTGTCCTCCATGAAGCCGTCGACCATGCTGTCGTGCAGCGAGCGAGCGATCGTCGCATCCTCCAGGCTGTAGTCGTGCAGGTAGTTCCAGAAGAAATGCGTCGAGCGCTTCGTCTCGGGGGTGAAGAACTGGCAGTTGCGGTACTGCTTCGCATCCTCCAGGTTGCCCTTCTCGAGGCCGCGGCCCGCAGGGCCGAACAGCGACTCGAGGAAGAAAATGCCCGGCACGTGCATCCGGCCCACGTTGCGCCGGTCGACGAACGGCACGTTGCGCACGACCTTCTTGTGGAACGGCGGGCACGGCGCGTTCATGTGCCAGCGCTCGACGCGAAAGCCGTCCTCGAGGCGCTCGATCGCGAGCGGCTTGCTCTTGTACGCATATTCCTCGCTGCCGCCGAGCGTCTTGGTGTGGACGAACGCGAGGTGCGCGAAATCCGAAAGATTGTCGACGATCAGCAGATAATTCGCGTCGTAGTGCAGGTAGTCCGGGACGCCGCGCCACGCCGGATTCGCGAGGTACGGGATGTCGAGGATCTTCGATGGGTCGGCTTTCGCCGGATCGCCCATCCAGATCCACACCAGGTGCTGGCGCTCGACGACAGGGTAGCTCCTTACGCCGAGCCCCTTCGGGATGTTGTCCTGGCCGGGGATCTGGATGCATTTGCCGCTCGGGTCGTACTTGAGCCCGTGGTACATGCAGCGGATATCGTCGCCTTCCATACGGCCGTTGGAAAGCTTCGCGCCGCGATGGCAGCATCTGTTGTCTAGCGCGACCGCGCGACCGCTCTCGCCCTTGTAGAGCAGCACCGGCCTTTCGAGGATCGTGCGCGCGAGCAGCTTGCCGTCGATCAGCTCGTGGTCCCACGCGGCGACGTACCACGTGTTCCTCAGGAAGCTCTGCGTCTCCGGTCCCATCTGCATTCTCCTTGCTTCTGGTGCTGTCAGGCTCCCGATACGGCGCCGCGATCGATCACGAACACGCGATCGAGCAGGCCGCGCGCATGCGTCAGGCTCGATTCCGCAAGGATCGCGGTAAGCCCGGTCTTGCGCAACCCCTCGATCACGTCCGCCAGGCGCCGCGCAAGCACCGGCGCGACCCCCTCGAACGGCTCGTCGAGCAACAGCAGCCGCGTCCCCGCCATCATCGCACGCGCGAGCGCGACCAGTTTCTGCTGTCCGCCGGAGAGCTGCAGCGCCCTGCGGGCGCGGAACTCGCGAACCTCCGGAATCGCCGCGTACACCCGCTCGAGGCGCTCGGCAGCGTCGGCAAAGCCGGCCGACCACGCGGGCAGCAGCACGTTCTCTTCGACCGAGAGACCGGGCACGAGCCTGCGATCTTCAGGCATATAGCCGACGCCGAGCCCTACCCGAGCGTGCGTAGGGAGATTCGCGAACCCGGTGCCCTCGAACTCCATGCTGCCCTCGCGGTACGGCAGGATCCCCATGATCGTGCGCATCAGCGTGGTCTTTCCCGCGCCGTTGCGGCCGATCAGCCCGGCGAATTGTCCCGAGCCGATCTCCAGGCTGACGTTGCGCAGGATGCCGACCGGCCCGATCGAGACCGAGACGCCGCTAATGCGCAGCATGGGTCTCCTCCCCGATCACGTAGCGGCGGACTTCCTCGGCGGCGAGCACCGTTCCCGGCGCGCCGTCGGCAATCACCCGGCCGTCGTAGAACGCGATCACGCGGCTCGCGAAGCGCGCAACGATGTCCATGTCGTGCTCTACGAAGAGCACCGTTACGCCTTCGCCGCGCGCCGCTCCCATGACGAGATCCATGATGCCGAACTTCTCGTCCGCCGCGACGCCGCTGGTCGGCTCGTCGAGCAGCAGCACCTTCGGCCTTGCGACGAGCGCCATCGCCACGTCGAGGAGCTTGCGCACGCCTTCGGGGAGCAGCCCTGCGGCCTGGGACGCATAGCCGGTCAGCCCGAACCGCTCGAGCACTGCGTCGGTCGCCTCCTCCACGCGCTCGGCGCGCGCGATTCCTTCCGCGACCAGCAAGTTCTCGCGCACGCTGAGCGAATGAAAGAGCTGCGGGATCTGGAACGAGCGGCAGATGCCGAGCGCGGTGATCTCGCGCGGCGAATGGCCGGTCAGCTCGCGGCCTTCGAACTGGATGGTGCCGCGGTCGGGCTTGAGGTAGCCCGTCACCATGTTGAGGAACGTGGTCTTGCCCGCGCCGTTCGCCCCGATCAGGCTCACCACGCTCTCGCGCTCGAAGGCGAGGCTCACGTCGGCCGCCGCGGTCACGGCGCCAAAATTCTTCTGCAGTCCCTGCGCGGCGAGGATCGCGCTCATCCGGTCCGCTTCCGCAGCAACGTCCACAGCCCACCCGGCAGGAACATGATGATCGCGAGCATCGCAAGGCCGAGCGACATCTGCCAGACGTTCGGCGCGTACTGGTTCGCGACCGTTCGCAGCCCCTCGAAGAGTGCCGCGGAGAGAAACGGCGCGAGCACGTTGCCGGTGCCACCGAGGATCGCGACGAAGACGAATTCGCCCGAGGTGGTCCAGTACGCGGTCTCCGGATCGACGTGCCCTACCGCGAGCGCGGCGAACGCGCCGCCCATGCCCGCGAGCGCGCACGCGGCGACGTAATTCACGTACACGACGCGATAGACCGAGGCACCCAGATACTCGACGCGCAACTCGTTGTCGCGGATCGCTGCCGAGAGCCTGCCCCAATGCGACGACCAATAGCGGTGCGCAGCCCACGCAACGACGAATGCGAGGACGACCGACGCCGCGAAGAACACGCGCCGCTCGATGCCGCCGGACAGCACGATTCCGGCGAAGCTCTTCGCGTGCAGGTTGAAGCCGTCGGTGCTGCCGAGCGTGGAGCTCTTGACAAGCAACCCGTACAGGATCATCGAGAACGCAAGCGACAGCATGGCGAAGAAGATCTCGCGATAGCGCGCGAGCAGCAGCCCGAGGATCGCGGCCAGCGCGGCTGCGCTGGCGGTCCCGGCGACGATCATCAGCGCTGCGTCTGCGATCCCGCCGCGATGCGCGAGCAGCGCCGCCGAATAGGCGCCGAGCCCGAAATACAGCCCTTGCCCAAACGAAACGAGGCCGGTGCGCATCAGCAGCACGAGCCCGAGGACGACGAGCCCCTTGGCAAGCGCAAGCGCGAGCAGGAACACCAGCCATTGCGGCGCGAGCGGCGCGGCTGCAAGAAGGACCACCGCAGCGATCACGAGCGCCGGAACGGTGCGGTCGCGCCTCATATCTTGCGCGCCTCGGGTGCGCTGAAGAGCCCTTTCGGACGGACGATCAGCACCAGGGCCATGACAAAATAGATCGTGAAGAGCTCGGCTTCCGGCCAGTAGCGCACCGCGAACGAGCGCACGATGCCGACCATCAGCGCGCCGAGCGCCGCGCCGCCGAGGCTGCCCAGGCCGCCGACCACGACAACCGCAAACGAGAGCACGATCACTTCGACGCCGATTCCCGGCGACACCGCGATCGCGGGCGCGGTCAGCGCGCCACCGAGGCCCGCGAGCATCGAGCCGACCGTGAAGGTTACGAGGTATACGCGATCGACGTTGATGCCCATCGCCGCGCTCATCTCGCGATCGTGGATCACGGCCAGCAGGAGCTTCCCCTGGCGCGTGCGGTAGAGCGCCCAGGCCACGGCGAGGCCGGTCGTGACCGCCACTCCTATGAGGATGAGGTTGTAGACCGGAAAGTCGAGCTCGCCGATCTGGAAATTGCCGGGGAGCGAGTACGGCTCCGAGAGCAGCTTCGATTCGACGCCCCAGATGAGCTTGATCGCGTCTTCGAGCATCAGGAACGCGGCATACGTAATGAGGAGCAGCACGACCTCGTCCTTGCCGTACATCCATCGCAGCAGCCCGCGCTCGAGCAGCGGCCCCATCACGATGCCGACCAGGAGCGCCGCCAGCCCCAGCATCGCGTAACTGCCGACCGCAGCGTAGCCCGCCGCCAGCCACGCACCTGCCAGCGTAGCCGCGGTGTAGGCGCCGAGCGCGTAGAGGCTGCCATGGGCGATGTTCAGGATCCGCATCACGCCATAGATCAGCGTGAGCCCGGCAGCCATCAGGAACAGCCACGAGGAATAAACGACGCCGTCGAACAGCACGGCGAGGAGGTCGTTCACGGCATGAAGCGGTGCCCGGCGCCGCCGGACACCGCACCCTGTTGACCGACAGTTACTTCTTGAACCCGGACTTGATCCAGGCTTCGCTCTTCGCGCCTTCCGGCGGGTTCACCTTGTCCGCGGGGTAACGCTTGACGTTCACGATCGTCAGGTTGTTGCCGACGGCTTTGGTCATACCGATCGCGTTATCCATCACGGCCTGGTGACCCTTGCCGAGCGACATCTTCACGGTGCCGCCCACGCCTTCGAACGTGAGGTTCTCGAACGCGGCGATGATCTGCTCCGCATTCGGGCTGGCCGCACCGCCCGCCTGCGCCTTTTCGTAGGCGGCCTTCAGGCCGAGCAGTGCGTTGGTCGCCTTGTACGAGGCGTAGATCGCCGGCACGGCGTAGCGCTCCTGGAACGCGTTCTTGAACCACTTGTTGAATTCGGTGTCGGGCGCGAACGGGCCGAACGGGCCGCGCGCGCCGATGATCGTGCCGTCCGGGATCTTCGTGCCGAGGCGGTTGATCGCCGGTTCGCCCGCCGACAGCGCCACGATGTGATTCTTGAAAAGACCGCGCGGCGCCCCTTGCAGGATCAGGCCCTCCAGATCGCCGCCCCAGAAGCTCGAATGGATCACCTGCGCCTTGCTCGAGAGCAGCGTCGAGATCTCGGCGCCGAACTGCCCGGCAAAGAGCTTCGTCATCTGCGAGGTCTTCACTTCGAGATCGGGCTTGAGCGACTTCATCGCCGCCTCGAAATCCACCCACGAGTCCT
Organism: Burkholderiales bacterium; assembly: GCA_036007105.1. GTDB lineage: Bacteria > Pseudomonadota > Gammaproteobacteria > Burkholderiales > SG8-39 > 2-02-FULL-66-14. The sequence goes on from DASYPC010000098.1 coordinate 7,936, forward strand.
GCCCCCAAGCGTAGTTCTGGTTGATCCCGGCGATGGACTTGATCTTCGGGTTGCGCTCGAGCACGTAGAGTGCGAGCGCCGTGTTGTCCATCGTGCCGCTCGGACCGGTGCGAAATACATACTTGTA
>DASYPC010000099.1:0-1867 GCA_036007105.1 Burkholderiales bacterium
CGCACTGCTGGCCGCGCCGGCGCAGGCGAACGAGGCGCTGGCGAAGAAACACAATTGCCTCGCGTGCCACACGGTCGACAAGAAATCCGTGGGTCCCGCGTACCAGGAGATCGCCAAGAAGTACAAGGGCCAGAACGTCGCCGCGAAGCTCGAAGAAAAGGTGAAAAAGGGCGGATCGGGCGTCTGGGGACAGGTGCCGATGGCGCCGAACGCGACGGTGCCCGACGCCGACATCAAAAAGCTCGTCGCATGGATTCTCGCGATGTAACGCGGGCAGGGACGAGAGGAAATCACTGAACGGGGGCGAAAGCCCCCGTTTGCTTTCATGGGAGAATCCGGCGCGCAGCCGGCATTGTTGACCTGCATCAATCTTTTCAGACGGCTTCGCAGCACAATTCCGACCGTCGCGCCTACTTCTACCGATGCTCGATGCCACCGACCTCGAATGCCTGCGCGGAACACGACGGCTTTTCGCCGCGCTGTCCTTCCAGGTTGCACCGGGCGAATGCCTGCAGGTGCAAGGGTCGAACGGCAGCGGCAAGACGAGCCTGTTGCGCATCCTCTGCGGCCTCTCGCGCCCCGAGCGCGGTGCGGTGCGATGGAACGGCGAGCCGATCGGAGCGCTCGGCGAGTCGTTTCGCGCGGAGCTCGCGTTTTGCGGTCATGCGAATGCGCTCAAGGACGACCTCACGCCGGTGGAGAATCTGCTCGCTTCCGCTTCGCTGTACGGTGTGCCCGCTGCGGCGAACGCGGTGCGGACGGCACTCGATGCGTTCGGCGTCCTGGCACTCGAAACCCTTCCGGTACGCGCGCTTTCGCAGGGACAGAAGCGGCGGGTTGCGCTTGCGCGGCTCGCGCTTTGCAGGCACCGTCTTTGGCTCCTCGATGAGCCGCTCGCCGCACTCGACGCAGGCGCCGCGGAATCGCTCGCCCGACTGGTGGACGCGCATCTCGCGCAGGGCGGGATTTGCGTGCTCACCAGTCACCAGCCGGTTGCGTTGCGGGCCCGAACGCGCTCGCTTGTCCTGTCGTGAGCGCTCCTTCGAGCAGCGCAGCGTTCCTCGGCATCGTGCGGCGCGATCTGCGGATTGCGGCGCGACGCAGATCGGAACCGCTCTTCACGCTCGGTTTCTTCGTGGTGGTGGCGAGCCTCTTTCCGCTGGGCCTCGGACCCGAGGCGGAACTGCTGCGGCGGATTGCGCCCGGCGTGCTCTGGGTCGCGGCGCTGCTCGCATCCATGCTCGCGCTCGGACGCCTGTTCGGCGCCGACTACGAGGACGGTACGCTGGAGCAGATCGCGCTTGCGCCCGTGCCGCTGGTGCTCGCCGTGGGCGCAAAGATCGTTGCGCACTGGCTCGTCTCCGGGCTGCCGCTCGTGCTCGTCTCGCCGCTCCTCGCGCTGCAGTATGGTTTGCCGGGCGACGTGATCGCCCATCTGATGCTTTCGCTGCTCATCGGAACACCGGTGCTCAGCCTGATCGGCGCAATCGCGGCCGCGCTCACGATCGGCGTGCGCGGCGCGGGCGTGCTGGTAGCGCTGCTCGCATTGCCGCTCTACGTGCCTGCGCTCGTCTTCGGCGCGGGCGCGGTAGATGCGAGGCTCGCCGGCCTTTCGGCGGCGCCGAACCTCGCGCTGCTGGGCGCAAGCCTCGCGCTCGCGATGCTCTTCTGTCCGCTGGCGACCGCGGCCGCGATCCGCATTTCGCTGGAATGACCGCATGAGCAACGGCGTCGTCCACTGGTTTCGCTTCGCATCGCCGCAGAGCTTCTATCCGCTTGCGGGCCGGTTGCTGCCCTGGTTCGCGCTGCTCGCCGCGCTCTTGGGCGCCGCGGGCCTGTGGATCGCTTTCTTCGTAGCACCAACCGA
>DASYPC010000100.1:0-6925 GCA_036007105.1 Burkholderiales bacterium
GTGCTCGGCGCCGACGACGCCTTCGAGAAGCGCCTGCTGGAGGCGTAGGCCCTCAGGCGGCGCGCTTCTTGCGCTGCGCGTCCTTGACGTGCATCTGCGCGTAGGCTCCATGCGCCGCCGCTTCGGCGTCGCCGACATGCACCGCAAGACCCATGTCCGAAAGCACCGACGACAGCGCCGTCAGGCAGAGCATGACGTTGTCGGGCCGGCACGAGTACCCCATCAGGCCGAAGCGCCAGATCTTGCCCTTGAGCGGCCCGAGCGCTGCACCGATCTCCAGCCCGAACTCGTCGAGCAGGCGTTTCCTCACCGCGGCCTCGTCGACGCCTTCGGGACAGAACACGGCGTTCATCTGCGGCAGCTGGTATTTTTCCTCGACCAGGAACTTGAACCCGATCCCCTCGAGGCCGGCCTTCAGCGCGACGTGGTGACGCTGGTGGCGTGCCCACGAGTTCTCCAGCCCTTCCTCGCGAATGAGCAGCAGCGCCTCGTGCAGCGCGAACAGCGAATTGGTCGGCGCGGTGTGGTGATAGGTGCGCGTCGTCGCGCCCCAGTAGCCGAGCAGCAGGTTCATGTCCATGAACCAGCTATGGATCTTGTCCTTGCGCTTCTTCACGTAGTCGACGACGCGCTCGGAGAACGACACCGGCGAAAGACCCGGCGTGCAGGAAAGGCACTTCTGGCTCGCCGAATAGATGGCATCGATTTCCCACTCGTCGACCTTGACCGGCGTACCGGCGAGGGAGGTCACCGCGTCGACGATCACGAGCGCGTCGTGCTTGTGTGCGATCTGCGTGAGGAGCTTGGCGTCGGACTGGCAGCCGGTGGACGTTTCGGCATGCACGAACGCGAGCAGCTTCGCGTCGCGATTCTTGCGGAACGCGTCTTCGACTTTCTGCGGATCCACCGTCTTGCCCCAATCGTCGGCAACGATGATCGGCACGCCGCCCATGCGCTCGACGTTCTCGACCATCCGGCCGCCGAACACGCCGTTGACGCAAACTACGACCTTGTCGCCCGGCCGCACGAGGTTGACGAAGCAGTACTCCATGCCCACCGAGCCCGGACCGGAGAGCGGGAACGTGAGCGGGTTCTTCGTCTGGTACGCGTAGCGCAGCAGGCTCTTCAGCTCCTCCATCATTTCGACGAACACCGGGTCGAGGTAGCCGATCGCCGGCTGGCTCATCGTGGTGAGCACGCGCGGGTGAATCTCCGTCGGCCCCGGACCCATCAGCGTCCGCTGCGGCGGGTGGAACGACTGAATGCGCTTCGCGGGCGCGTAGCTGGTCATGGCGTTCTCTCCTTGCGTAAAGCCGAAGGGCGCGTCGTCAGGCCGGGACTTCACGCGCACGGGTTTCTTGGCGCTCGCTTCCTCGAGGATGTCGAGGGCGCGGATGCTTCCCTGGGAGACGCGCTCGACTTCGGCGGCCCAGCGCGCCGGCACGTAGCCCGCTTTCACCCAGTTGTTGACGACCGCGCGGTCGAGCTGGAAGGCGCGCGCCACATCGGCCTGGCTGCCGAAGATCTCGACGAGTCGCTCCGCGCAGTTCATGATTTCCGCCTCACTCGTAAGGCTAGCATGTCAATCTTGTATTGACAATTAGGGGTTTTGGAGATGAAAGCCGAAGATCCGGTGCTGTTTCGACCCGCGACCGCGGCGCAAGCCTGGCTCGGCCAGCTCGCGGCGCGCGGCATCGAGTACCTGTTCGCAAACGGCGGCACGGACTTCGCCCCCATCGCGGAGGCCTACGCAACGGGTCGGGCGAATCGCTGGCCAATGCCTCAGCCGGTGATCGTGCCGCACGAAAATCTCGGCGTTGCGATGGCGCACGGGTTCACGATGCTCACCGGCCGGCCCCAGGCCATGATGGTGCACGTCGGCGTAGGCACGGCAAACGCGATCAACGGTCTGATCAATGCCGCGCGCATGCAGATTCCGCTGCTGCTTACGGCCGGCCGCACGCCGCTCACCGAGTCGGGCGCGGTGTTCGGCGCGCGCAATAACTACATCCACTGGGCGCAGGAGCATTTCGACCAGGGGGCGATGCTGCGCGAGTTCGTGAAGTGGGACTACGAGCTGAAACACCCGGAGCAAATCGGCGCCGCACTCGACCGGGCGCTTGCGATCGCGACGAGCGAGCCGCAGGGCCCCGTATACCTGACTCTGCCACGGGAGATTCTCGCCGCAGCGCTGGGAAACCATCCATCGGGTGAGCGCCCACTTCTGACGGCAGCCTCGCCACCCGGTGTCGATCCGGAGAAACTGGAAGAAGTCGCCAAGCTGCTGGCGAGCGCAAGGCAGCCGCTTCTGATTACTGCGAATGCCGGGCGGACGGCGCAAGCCGCCGCGGCAGTGACCGCGCTCGCCGAGCAGTTTGCGATCCCGGTCGTCCACTACCGGCCGCGGTATTTTGCGCTTTCGACCGAACACCCGATGCACGCTGGCTGGGAGCCGCATGCCCGGCTGACTGAAGCCGACCTAGTGCTCGTCGTGGACTGCGACGTGCCGTGGCTGATCTCGCAGGCGAACCCGAAAGCCGAAGCGAAGGTCGTGCACATCGGTCCCGATCCGCTCTTTGCGCGCTATCCGATGCGCAGCTTCCGGACCGACATCGCGCTCACCGGGCTGGTTGCGCCTGCGCTCGCGCAACTGCTGGAGCGCGCGCTCGCACATGCACCGTCCGCATCGACGCTCGCCGCGCGCCGCAATGAGACGGCGGCCCGTAATGAGGCGGCGCGTCGACGCGGCCGAGCAGGCATTGGCTCGCTCCCGCCGACGCTGACCGCGAAGTACGCCTCCGCCTGTCTCAATGCAATTCAAGGCGCGGACACGATCCTGGTGAACGAGTACCCGCTGGTGCTCGAAGAAATGCAAATTCGCGAGCCCTGCCGGTACTTCGCGAGCGCACCCGCCGGAGGCCTCGGCTGGGGACTCGGCGCTGCGCTCGGCGCCAAGCTCGCCGCGCCGGACAAGACCGTGATCTGCGCGGTCGGCGACGGCGCGTACATGTTCGGCAATCCGACGCCCGCGCATTTCGTGTCCGAAGGGATGAAGCTACCGGCGCTTTTCGTCGTCTTCAACAACGCACGCTGGGCGGCGGTGCACCGCTCTACGCTCGGCATGTACCCGAAGGGCGCCGCCGCGCAGGCCGAGGAGCCGCCGTTTGCGGTGCTCGAGCCATCCCCACACTTCGAGAAAGTGATCGAGGCGAGCGGCGGCTACGGGGTACTGGTGTCCGAGCCGCGTGAGCTGACGCTGGCGCTCGAGCGCGCGCTACGGGTGGTGCGCGAAGAAAAACGGCAGGCTCTCGTCAACGTGCGCCTGCAAGCGACCTACGCCAAGACCAGCTAGCGCGCCGCTCCAATCCGGCCGATCAGCGGCAGCTTGAGCGCAGGAGAAAACGGGTCGATTCCGAAGGTGAGTCCGAGCAGGTTCACTTCGAGTCCTTCCACGCCGCTCGCAGTCAGAGCAAAGAGTCCCCCGAGCGAGATCTGCACTCCACTGCCGCTCGGGGCCGACGCGACGATCCGGTCGCCGATGAAATCCTTGCCGATTGCGGTGGGCGGCAGATCGACCTTCAGCTCGGGCACCGCGCGCGAGATCCAGGCAGTGAACGTGTTGGAGTTCGGCCCCGGCCAGACCGAATATTCGTTCGCGTACGGATAGGCTTTCACCGCTTCCTCGATCTTCGGGATTAGCGCTTCGGCTTCGACGCCGCGCCTTTCAGCGAGCACTTCGGGCGCGTTGCCGAACCAGTGCGCGTCAGGATTACGCTCGCTCACCGCGAGCGCAGTCCCTCCCCGGCGCAGTCTCCAGCCGATTACTTCGTAGACGAGATAGGTTTTCGCCTCCCGAGGCTTGACCGCGACCCAGGTATGGACACCGAAGTTCCCCTTCCAGCCCCACGTGCGCGCCGCATAGACCTGCACGACCGCATCGAGCGTCGTTGCCGGATCCGGCGCCAGGCCAACCGGCTCGTGGCTCGCGGTGCGCCAATCCTGCGCGACTACGCCGCGGCCGAAGACGGCGACGAGCATCGTCAGGCCGGCGATGAAAAGGAGGTCCATGAGTCGATTGCGGCGCGGTTTGTACATCCTAGTCGATCTCCGTCTCTGCCTCGGCAAAAAGAGGCTCCCCGAGCTCTTCGGGATCAAACGCCCGGTCTCCCTCCGCGTGCGCGATGCCGGTCGGACGCAGCCCGGCGAAGTCGAAGAGCTGGCGATCGAGCAGGTGCGAGGGTCGAACGTCGGTGAGCGCGCGCACGATCGATTCTACCCGCCCCGGGTGGCGCCTTTCCCATTCGCGCAGCAGCTCGCGCACTACTTTTCGCTGCAGGTTCTCCTGCGAGCCGCACAGAGTGCACGGGATGATCGGAAACCCCTTCGCCTGCGCATGCGCGGCAAGGTCGTCCTCTTTCGCATACGCGAGCGGCCGGATCACCACGTGCCGCCCGTCGTCGGACACGAGCTTTGCCGGCATCGCCTTCAGCTTGCCGCCGTAGAACAGGTTCAGAAAGAACGTCGCGAGGATGTCGTCGCGATGATGCCCCAGCGCGATCTTCGTTGCGCCCAACTCACGCGCCACACGATAAAGCACACCGCGGCGCAGCCGCGAGCACAACGAGCACATCGTCTTGCCCTGCGGCACCACCCGCTTCACGACCGAATACGTGTCCTGCTCCACGATGCGATACGCAACAGCGCGCGCAGCGAGGTATTGCGGCAATACCTGCGCGGGGAAACCGGGCTGCTTCTGGTCCAGGTTCACCGCCACCAGCTCGAAGCGCGCGGGCGATTTTTCCTGCAGTGCTAGCAGCACATCGAGCAGCCCATAGCTGTCCTTTCCGCCCGAGACGCACACCATGACGCGATCGCCTTCTTCGATCAGCCGAAAGTCCCCGATCGCCTGCCCGACCTGCCGGCGCAGCCGCTTGGCGAGCTTCGCCGCCTCGTAGGTCGGCTTGCGCGGATCCTGCGTCACATGAACACCGAACGGCCGCCGTCCACGGCGAGCATGTGTCCGGTCACGAAGGGCGCGACGGCGAGAAACTGCACTGCCTGGGCGATGTCTTCGGGGCTGCCGAGGCGCGCGAGCGGCGTGCTCGCCACGATGCGCTCGCGCTCCTGCGGATCGAACTGCCCGTCCTCGGGCCAGGCGATCGCGCCGGGTGCGACCGCGTTCACCCGCACCGCGGGTGCAAGCTCGAGCGCAAGCGCGTAGGTAAGCGCGGCCAACCCGGATTTTGCGACGCTGTAGACGAGATAGCCCTTGAGCGGGCGCCGCGCATGGATGTCCGCAATATTGACGATCGATCCCTGCACGCGGGCGAGATGCGGCGCCGCGGCCTGTGAAAGGAAAAGCGGCGCGCGCAGATTCGACCCCATCAGCTCCTCCCAGTGCCCCGCCTCGATCTGGCCGACCGGAGTCGGATAGAAAGCGGAGGCGTTGTTCACCAGCAGGTCGATCCGCTGCCAGCGCTGCAGCGCAGCGCCGATCACCGCTTTCGGCGCGATGGGCGCGAGCAGATCGCCCTTCACCCGCAGCGCGCTTCCGGCCCGCGCTGCGTTCAACTCCGACTCGAGGCGCGCAGCCTCTGCGTCGGCGCCGCGGTAGTGCACGATGATGTTCGCACCGCAGCTGTGCAGACGGCGCGCGATTGCGGCGCCGATCCGCCGCGCCGCGCCCGTCACCAGCGCGACTTTTCCCTGCAGAGTTTCGTCCATGGTGCAGGCGAATTCTAGGGTAAATTCGCAGCGGAACTACGCATGCACCCGAGCGATCTGCCCCGACCCGATCCGAGCGCGCTGGCCGCGAGCCGCACGCTGCTCGATCGCATCGCGGTGGAACTCGCCGCGCACGGCAACTGGCTTTCGTTCGCGCGCTTCATGCAGAGGGCGCTCTACGAGCCGGGCCTGGGTTATTACGCAGCGGGCAACGAGGCGATCGGCGCACCCGGCGATTTTGTGACGGCGCCAGAGCTCTCGCCGCTCTTTGCGCGCTGCCTCGCGCGACAGGTCGCAGAATTGCTCGAGCCCGGGGACGCCGTGCTCGAATTCGGTGCCGGAACCGGCGCGCTCGCGGCGACGCTCACGCAAGCGCTCGCCGACCTCGGTTGCGGCGACGTGCCCTATCTGATTCTGGAAACGAGTCCTGCGCTGCGGGCGCGCCAGCGCGAGCGCGTCGCAATGGGCGCGCGCTGGATCGAGGAGCTGCCGCGGAGCTTTCGCGGCGTGATGCTCGCCAACGAAGTCATCGACGCAATACCGGTACATGCGCTGACCTGGACGCGAGTGGGGATCGCCGAACGCGGGGTATGCGCAAACGAGGGCGAGCTCGCCTGGTGCGAGCGGGCGGCGCACGGCGAAACGCTCGCCGAGGCAGGCCGCATCGACGTCGTTCTGCCGCCCTCCGGGCGCTACGAGAGCGAGCTCGCGCTTGCCGCGCGCGCCTGGATGCGCAGCGTTGCGGAATCGCTCGAGCGCGGCACGCTCATCGTGATCGACTATGGCTTCCCGCGTCACGAGTACTACCACCCGCAGCGCTCGATGGGCACGCTGATGTGCCATTACCGCCACCGCGCGCACGGCGACCCGTTCTACCTTCCCGGCCTGCAGGACATCAGCGCGCACGTCGACTTCAGCGCGCTCGCCGAAGCCGCTCGCGACGGCGGGCTCGACGTGCTCGGCTACACCGGACAAGCCCGGTTTCTGGTGAATTGCGGCATCACGGAGCTGCTTGCCCAGACGGATGCGGCCGATGTGCGGCGCTACGCACCGCTCGCCAGCGCCGCGAACCGGTTGCTTTCGCCCGCGGAAATGGGGGAGCTGTTCAAGGTGCTGGCAGTCGGGCGCGGCGTGACGCGGCCGCTCGCCGGGTTCGCGCACGGCGACCGGGCGCATGCGCTGTAGATCGTGAAGCGCCTCC
>DASYPC010000101.1:0-21480 GCA_036007105.1 Burkholderiales bacterium
CGCTTCGCGGGTTACCTCCGGGAGAAAGGTTATGCCACGCTGCAGGTGGACTCAGTCCTAGCCAATAGCCTAGTTCCTCTGAATAGCGTGCTAAAGAGGCTCGACGCGGTGAAAGCGTTTCAGTCACTTCCGGAAGCCGAAAGCCTCGCCGCGGCCAACAAGCGCGTCGCCAACATCCTCAGGCAGGCGGAATCGAAAGGCGAGTCGTTTGCCAATGCAGCGCCCGCAGAGCTGAAGGAACCGGCAGAACGGGCGCTGCATGAAGCCATCCAGGTGACCGCGAAGAAAGCCAATGCGCTCTTCGATCAGGGCGACTACGCGGGCTACCTGAAGAGCTTCTCCGTATTGAAGGCGCCCGTCGACACGTTCTTCGACAAGGTCATGGTGATGGTGGAGGACGCGAAGGTGCGCCACGGGCGCCTCGCGCTGCTTCACGACCTGCGCGAGGCGATGAACCGCGTCGCGGACATTTCCAGGCTCGCGCAATGAAGCTGATCATCCTCGATCGCGACGGCACGATCAACGTCGACAGCGAGCAGCACATCAAGTCGCCGGCGGAGTGGAAGCCGATCCACGGCAGCCTCGAGGCGATCGCCCGGCTCACGCAGGCGGACTGGCGCGTGGTGGTGGCGACGAATCAGTCCGGCCTCGCGCGCGGCCTCTTCGGCATCACGACACTCCACGCGATTCACGACACGATGCATCGCGCCGTCGCCCATGCCGGCGGGCGGATCGACGCGATCTTCTTCTGCCCGCACGCCGCCGCCGACGCGTGCGACTGCCGCAAGCCGAAGCCCGGGATGCTGCACGCGATCGCCGAGCGAATGAACGTAGATCTCGCGGAGGTACCGATGGTCGGCGACGCGCTGCGCGATGTACAGGCCGCGGCCGCTGCGGGCGCGAAGCCGATCCTCGTCCTGACGGGCAAGGGCAAAGCCACGCATAACACCGGCGGACTGCCCGAGGGTACCGAGGTGTTCGCGGATCTCGCCGGCGTCGCGGAGTACCTAGCTCCATGACACTGCTGCGATCGAGCCTGTTCTGGCTCGCGCTGCTGATCCTCACACCGCCCTATGCCTTGATTGCGCTCGCGTCCGCGCCGCTTCCGCGACATGCGCGTTACCGCGTAATTTCCGGATGGTCGCGGATGGTTCTGTGGCTGCTGCACCGCCTGTGCCTGGTACGCTGGAGCGTCGAAGGGCGCGAACACCTGCCCTCGAATCCCGCGGTCATCCTCTCCAAGCACCAGTCGGCGTGGGAGACGCTCGCGTTCCAGAGCATTCTGCCGCCCCAGGTGCACGTGCTGAAGCGGGAGCTGCTGTGGATCCCGTTCTTCGGCTGGGGTCTCGCGCTGATGAGCCCGATCGCGATCAACCGCTCGCGCGGCATGGCGGCGATGCGGCAGATCGCGCGCAAGGGCAAGGAGCGACTCGACCAGGGATTCTGGGTGATCGTTTTTCCGGAAGGCACGCGTGTGGCGCCGGGCGAGAAGCGCCGCTACCAGCCGGGCGGCGCGTGGCTCGCTTCGTACGCGCACGCGCCGGTCGTCCCGGTGGCGCACAATGCCGGACGCGTCTGGCCACGCAACTCGTTCCTCAAGTATCCCGGCCTCGTCACCGTGCGGATCGGCCCCCCGATCGACAGCATCGGCCGGCCCGCGGAAGACATCCTCGCGCAGGCGGAAGCATGGATCGAGACGCAGCAGAAGACGCTCGACAGCTAGCGTTGTTCGACCTCCCGGCGGATCCGGAAACGACGTCCCTGCGCCGGCTCGCGCTCGCCGGCCGCATCGTCGAATACCGCTTCGAGCGCCGGCGCCGCCGCACGATCGGCCTGCGGGTGGATGCAACCGGGCTCGCGGTGTCCGCGCCACGGCGTACGCCCTGGCGCGAGATTGAAAAATTCCTGCGCTCGAGCGAGCGCTGGATTCTCGCCAGGCTCGCCCAGTGGGCGGGCGCGGGCAAGCCCGCACGCCTGTACGGGACGAGCGGAGAAGCGTTGCCGCTTTTCGGGCGGCAGGTCACGCTCGAGGTTCGCGCGGGCCGTCGCAGCGTCACGCTGCAAGCGCCACGCCTCGTGATCGAGCACCCCGAGCCGCAGCAACTCGGCGCGGTGCGCGAGCTGCTCGTGCGATGGCTCAAGGCGCGCGCGCTCGACGCGCTGGCGCCGCGAGCGGCGTACTACGCAGCGCGTCTCGGCGTTCCGATGCCTGTCGTCGCAATCTCGAACGCCCGCACGCAGTGGGGCGTGTGCATGGAAGACGGCCGGCTGCGCCTCTCGTGGCGGCTCGTTCACCTCGAGCCGGTGCTCGCCGACTATGTGGTCGCCCACGAGGCCGCGCACCTCGTCGAGCTGAATCACTCGAAACGCTTCTGGAAAGTAGTGGAAGCCCTGTATCCTGACTGGCGCGCGGCGCGCAAGGCGATCGAGCTCGCCGCCGCCGCCCTGCCGATTCTTTGAGGAAAAAGCCATGAGACTCCTGCACACCATGATCCGCGTCGGCGACATGCAACGCTCGGTGAAGTTCTACACCGAGATCCTCGGCATGAAGCTGCTGCGCAGCACCGAACGCCCGGAGCAGAAATATTCGCTCGCCTTCGTCGGCTACGACACCGAGGACAAGGCGAGCGTCATCGAGCTGACCTACAACTACGGCGTCGACAAATACGATCTGGGAAATGCGTTCGGTCATCTCGCGATCGAAGTCCCCGACGTCGCGAAAGCCTGCAACGAGGTGCGGCAGCACGGCGGCAAGGTCACGCGCGAGGCCGGCCCCGTGAAAGGCGGCAGCACGGTGATTGCCTTCGTCGAGGACCCCGACGGCTACAAGATCGAGTTCATCGAGCGCAAGCGGGGTTGAGATGATGAGGCACAAGTTGCCCAATGGCAGAGCGTAGTGCAAAGGGTGCCAGTCAAACCCAACGATGACCTTGCACCCGGTACACTTAACAGCAGCTTGAAGCAGGCGGGTCTTAAGAAGTGAGGCACCAATGCGCTACGCGATCGTGATCGAAAAAGCCGAAGGTAATTACTCCGCGTTCGTACCGGACCTTCCCGGGTGCGTCGCTACGGGTGCAACTGTTGAAGAAGCCGAAGCGCAGATCCGCGAAGCCATTGAGTTCCATATCGAAGGTCTGCGCGAAGACGGAACGCCGATTCCGCAGGCTACAAGTCGCGTCGAATACGTCGACGTTGCAGCATAACTGCGCTCTCGCGGACCCAGAAGCTCATTCGATGAAGTGAACGCCTCGAGCTAACGCTCGAGCCTTCGCGCGATCCGAACATAATCTGAGGGCGAAAGATTCTCCGGCCTGAGCTTCGGATCGAGGCGTAGCACCTCAAAGTCCTCCGCTTGCAGCCCGAGCGCGTTGCGCAGCGTCTTGCGGCGCGCCGAGAACGCGCGCCTGACGAGATCGGCGAACACCTTTATGTCCATTTTGGGAAGCTCGTCTTCCGGAATCGGCTCCATGCGCACGACGGCCGACTCCACCTTCGGCGGCGGACGAAAGGCGCCCGGCGCGACCGTGAAAAGCTTCTTCATGCGAAAGCGCACCTGCAGCATCACTGACAGGCGACCATAGTCCGACGTAGAGTGCTGCGCCACCATCCGCTCGACCACCTCACGCTGCAGCATGAAGTGCAGGTCCCTCAGCCGAGCCGCCTGCTCAGCGAGCCGAAACAGCAGCGGTGTCGAGATGTTGTACGGAAGGTTGCCGACGATTCGCGCGCCTTCAGGCAGTACCGCGAAATCGAACTCGAGCGCGTCGGCGCAGTGGATCGTCAATCGCTCGGGCGGGAATTCCCCTGCCAGTCGCGCCGCGAGGTCCCGGTCGATCTCGATCGCGACGACGTGCGGCACTCGCTCGAGCAGGGCTCGTGTCAGTGCGCCCTCGCCCGGCCCGATTTCGACGATTACGTCTTCGCGCGCCGGCGCAATCGCATCGACGATGCGTGCGAGCACGCCGCGATCGTGCAGGAAATGCTGGCCGAAACGCTTGCGCGGAACGTGTCCGGCGCGGCTGCGGGCGCTACTTGTCTTCGAGCCGGATCTCAACGTACGTGCGGTCGCGCAGCTGCCGCAGCCATTCCTGGTAGGCCTCGTCGGACTTGCGCTCGCGCAGCGCCTGGCGCGCGACGAATCGCTGGCGCTCCGGGGGCAGGCCGCCGGTGCGCCGCTCGAGCACCTGCACGAGGTGCCAGCCGAAAGGCGTCTTCACGGGCTCGCTTACCTCGCCAGGCTTGAGCGAATCCATGACGCGCTCGAATTCCGGGACGGTGTCGCCGGGATAGATCCATCCCAGGTCGCCGCCCTGCGCGGCGCTGACGTCGACCGAGTTCACGCGTGCGATCTGCGCGAAATCGGCGCCTCCGGCGACGATTCGCTCGCGCAGCTCGGACAGGCGCCGGCGCGCTTCGGTCTCCGAAACCAGCTCGTTGGTCCGGAGCAGGATGTGCCGGGTGTGGTTCTGGGTGACCGCACGTCCTTCGCCCGCGCCGCGCCGGTCGAGGAGCCGCAGCACATGGAAGCCGCCCGGGCTGCGCAGCACGTCGCTGACCTCGCCGGGCTTCATAGCCTGCAGCGCGACCGCAAACAGCTCGGGCAGGCGATCCGCGGCGCGCCATCCCATCTGCCCGCCCTGCAGCGCGTCTCCGGCGTCCGAATAGCTCGCCGCCAGGCGTCCGAAGTCGGCGCCCGCGCGCGCCTCGTCGCGCGCCTTCTCGGCGCGGCCGCGCGCCTGGACGATGCGCTCCGGGCTCGCCTGGTCCGGCAGGCGCACCAGGATGTGCGCCACGTTGTATTCGATCCGCTCCGCGCCGCCGCTCTTCTGCTCCTCGAGGTACAGGTCGATCTCGGATTCGCTCACCTCGATCCGCTCGTCGACTTCGCGCTCCCGCAGCCGCTGCATGATGATCTGCCGGCGAACCTCTTCGCGGAAGCGGTCGATCTGCACGCCGTCGGCCTCCAGCGCCTTGCGAAAGGCCACCAGCGTCAGGTTGTTGTTCTCGGCGATGCGCTCGATCGACCGATCGAGCTGGAGCTCCTCCACCCGCACTCCGTTTTCGGCCGCGAGCTGCAGCTGCGCCTTGTCGAGGATGAGCCGTTCCAGCACCTGCCGCTCGAGCAGCGCCGGCTCGGGCGCCGGCGTGCCCTGGCGCTTGAGCTCGCGCTCCGCAAAAGCAACGCGCTCGCGCAACTCGCTCGCCGTCACCACCTCCTTGTTGACGATCGCCACGATGCGATCAACGAGCTCCAGCCGCTGCGCGAGCGCGCCGGAGCCGCAGAGCAGACTCAACACGATCAACGCCGGAATGGCCCGCATCCGCATGGGTCAGAACACCTGCTCGAACGGCAGCATGCGCCGCATGCTCGGCGGCGCGAATGCCCCGTCGGACGGATTCGTCACCTTGTATCCCGGGATGTTGCGCCGGAGAAGAGTCACGATATCGTCCGATCCAAGGCCGCCTACGCCAGTGAACTCGAGCTGGAAGAAGATCGCCGTGGAGCTCGTCTGCGTCGCCGCCTGCAGCTTCTGCAGAAGCACGCGGAACACCCAGCAGCCGGCGTTGCGCTCCAGGCCCGCAATTCCCTCCAGCAGCCGGCCGTCCCTCAGCGAATAGTTGTAGCGCCCGACCGCGTACCACCCGGGATACACCGGCCACTGGCCGGAAACATCGACCTGATGCAGCACGTCGCGGTTGAAGCGATAGCTCGCGTTGAGCACCTTCGCGATCTCGGGCGAAAAGCGCGCCGACACTCCGTAGCGATCCATCTGCGAGCGCTGCGGGTTGTACTGGACCGTCGCGTCGAAGCTCCATTCGCTACCGACCTTCCCGCCCACCGAGGCGAGGATGTCGGACTGGCCGCTCGCGCGCGGCGGCGTCGCCGCAGTGAGCCCGACGCGCTCGTCCTTGAAGTAATAGCGCTGGCCGATCAGGGCGCGGAAGAGCTCCTCGCCGCGTGCGTTGACCATTCTTGTGGTCACCGCCAGCGTGAGCTGGTCGGTGTCGCCGAAGCGGTCCCCCCCGACGAAACGGTTCTCGTTGAAGAGCTGCGCGTAATTGAAGTCGGCCAGCGTCGTATCGAAGAGCGGGATCTGGTCCTGGTTGCGGTACGGCGCGTAGACGTAGAACAGGCGCGGCTCGAGGGTCTGCGTCACCCCCCTGCCGAACCACTGCGCGCTGCGCTCGAACGTCAGCCCGCCATCGACGCTCAACCAGGGGACTGTCGTGGTCTGGCGGTCGGGCTGGCCGGGGTTCGTGCGCGACAGATGGTACTCGGCCTGTCGCAGCCCGAGCTTCGGCACCAGCGAATACCACGACCCGAGCAGCGGCGCGGTGAGCACGGGATTCATCGAGAAGCGGTCGCCCTCCGTCAGGGTCGAGTGCGTGAAGCGGACGTACTCCGCGGGTACGGACGCATCGAGCCATCCGCCGATTTCGTTGCGCGTCACACCGGCGTTGATCTGCGGCACGCGATGGTACGGAGGCACGATCGGGGCAAGCGGGTCCTGCAGGGTCTGGAAGCGCTGCACGCGAGCCTGCGCGAAATAGTTTCCCCGGTAGATCTCGCCCGTGTATTGCAGGAACCCGTCGCGCTGCAGGTTTCCGAGCGACACCGTGCGCACCTGCGAAGTCAGGTCGACAAAATAGCGATCATCGGTCACCTTGTTCAGGTCGAGCCAGCCGAGCAGGTTCGGCGTGAACTGGTGCTGGTGCTGAAGCGCGAAGCCGGTGCGCGAGATGCCGAGCACCTTGTCTTCCGGCATGTGCTCGAGCCGCATGTCACCCGAGAACGCCGCATCGATGTAGCGAAGCTCGGACTTGAGCTGCGCGCCACGCTTGGTCATGTAGATCGGCTTGACCGTGAGATCGATCTCGGGCGCGATGTTCCAGTAGAACGGCACGCCGACCTCGAGGCCGCGGCGCGTGTTGTGCGAATAGTACGGAGCGAGAAATCCGCTCTTGCGCCGGTTCTCGAGCGAAAAGGAACCGTACGGCAGCCACAGGATGCTCGTATCGAGAAAGGTCAGCTTGCCGTCGCGCAGCTTGCCGACTCCGGCGTCGAAGTCCAGGTCGATCTCGCTGGCTTCGAATTTCCAGTCCTCCCTGCCGGGCTCGCAGGTTGTGAACGTGCCGCGCGTCAGCCGGACGTGGTGCTTGCCAAGCATCTCGAGCCGCTCGGCGGCGCCGCGCGAGGTGGTCTGCTCGCCCCGGATGACGAACGTCGGCTCCTCGAATACGCCGGTGTCGTTCGTCATGTCGAAGCGCAGGCGCGAGCCGAAGAAGCGGTCGCCGGCCCGCTCCAGGCGCACGCCGCCGTCGGCTTCGACGCGGCCGAATTCCTGGTTGTAGCGCAGGAAGTCGGAAAAGATCGTGAGGTCGTCGCGCTTGAGCTCCACCTGGCCGCGTGCGGTGACTTCGAGATCGGGCACGCCTTCGATGCTCTGCGCGTCGATCCGGGTCGGCCCTTTCGGCTGCGGCTCCGGCTTTGCTGCCGGCTTCGTTTCGATCGGCTTCACGGGCGGCGGCTTCACCGGCGGCACGATGATCTGCGCCGACGCAGGCGTCGCACTGACCATCGTCAGGAACAGCGCCGCGAGCCGGAGTACACCGACCACCGGCTCGCGCGCACGGCAATGCTGCATGAGTGAAAAAGGACCGCGAGAGTTTGAATGGTAAAATCGCACAATTCTGCTGAATGCGCAATCGTTCCCGCCCGCATGCAGCGGCTGTTTCTCGAATCCCCGGCTTGATGGACTCCAGGCTCGCTGCCCTCGAGCATTGGCTCGCGGGCCAGTTCGACGGCATTGCACACCAGCTCGCGCCCGCGTCGGAAGACGCGAGCTTCCGGCGCTATTTCCGCGCGCGCCTTGCCGACGGACGCTCGTACATCGTGATGGACGCGCCTCCCGCGCAGGAGGATTGCGCCCCTTTCGTGCGCGTCGCGCAAATGCTGCGCGACGCCGGCGTACACGCACCCGAAGTTCATGCGCAGGACCTCGCGCAGGGTTTCCTGCTGCTTTCCGATCTCGGCACGACGACGTATCTGAGTGCGCTCGAGACAGGCGATGCCGATGCGCTGATGCGCGACGCGATCGATGCGCTGCTGCGCTGGCAGCTGGCGACGCGGCCGGGTGTGCTGCCGCCCTACGACGAAGCGCTGCTGCAAAGGGAAATGGCGCTTTTCCCTGATTGGTATGTCGGGCGGCACCTTGCGACGCCGCTGGCCGACACCCGCAAGGACGACCTGCAGCACATCTTCGCGCTGCTTGCGGCATCCGCGCTCGCGCAACCGAAGGTCTACGTGCACCGCGACTACATGCCGCGTAACCTTATGGTAAGCGAGCCCAATCCGGGCGTGCTCGACTTCCAGGATGCAGTGACGGGTCCGATCACGTACGACGTCATTTCGCTGCTGCGCGACGCGTTCCTGAGCTGGGACGAGGCGCGGGTGCTCGACTGGAGCGTGCGCTACTGGGAGAAGGCAAGGAAGGCAGGACTGCCGGTAGACGCGGATTTTGCCGAGTTCTGGCGCGCGCTCGAATGGATGGGCCTGCAGCGCCACCTCAAGGTGATGGGGATCTTCGCGCGGCTCACGTATCGCGACGGCAAGGCGAAATACGTGGCCGACACGCCTCGATTCGTCGGCTACGCGCGCGCCGTGGCGACGCGCTACGAGCCGCTCAAGCCGCTCGCGCGGCTGCTAGACGAGCTGACATGAAGGCGATGATCCTCGCGGCAGGTCGCGGCGAGCGGCTCCGGCCGCTGACCGACCGGATGCCGAAGGCGCTCGTCGACGCGGGCGGCAAGCCGCTGCTTGCGTGGCACCTCGAGCGCCTGCGGCGCGCCGGCGTTCGGGAAGTCGTGATCAATGTCTCGCACCTTGCGTCGCAGATCACGGAGCGTTTCGGGAACGGCGCGGAGTATGGACTCGCCATTCGCTGGTCGCACGAACCGCAAGCGCTCGAGACAGCGGGCGGGATCGTCCAGGCGCTCGCGCTGCTCGGTGCGGAGCAATTCCTGCTCGTCAACGCCGACATCTGGTGCGACTATGAGTTCTCTGGGCTGCGCAACCACAAGTTGGGTTCGCATCTCGCGCACCTGGTGCTCGTTCCCAACCCGCCGCACCATCTCAAAGGCGACTTCTCGCTCAACGGCGATAGCGTCGGCGGTGGCCCCGCCCCGCGCTACACTTACGCGGGCATCGCAGTACTGTCGCCCGAGATCGTGACGGGCATCCGGCCCGGCGACAAGGTGCCGCTTGGGCCGATGCTGATCGCAGCCGCGGCGCGCGGCGCGATCACCGGAGAATTGCATCGCGGTGTGTGGAAGGACATCGGCACCGCGGAGCGGCTTGCCGCGCTGCAGGCGATGCTGGAAGGAAGATCGAACCAATGAAGCTGACCGATATTCAACCGCCGGCTTATGCGGAGCGGCGCTTGCGCGTGGCGCGGGCGATGCAGGCCGGGGTCGCCATCGTGCCCACCGCACCGGAACGCGTACGCAATCGCGACACGCACTACCCGTTCCGGTTCGACAGCCACTTCTGGTATCTGACCGCCTTTCCGGAGCCGGAGGCCGTGCTCGTGATCGTTGCCGGCGAATCGCCGCGCAGCATCCTCTTTTGCCGCGAGCGCAGCGAAGAGCGCGCGATCTGGGAGGGCTTTCGCTATGGCCCGGAAGCCGCGCGCGAGCGTTTCGGCTTCGACGCGACGCTGCCGATCGCCGCGCTGGATGAAGAGATGCCGAAGCTGCTTGCCGATCAGCCGGCGCTCTATTACCCGTTGGGCGCGGACGCGGCGTGGGACGCGCGAATCGTGAAGTGGCTCAACACCGTGCGCGAGAGGGAGCGCAGCGGTGTCACCGCGCCTGAGCGCGTGCACGACGTGCGGGTGCTGGTCGACGAGATGCGCCTGATCAAGGACCGCGACGAGCTCGCGATCATGCGCAGCGCTGCTGCGATCTCCGGCGCGGCGCACCGGCGCGCCATGCAGAGCACGCGCCCGGGCCGTCTCGAGAACGAAATCGAAGCCGAGCTGCTCTACGAATTCAGGCGGCGCGGCGCGCAGTTCCCAGCCTACTCGCCGATCGTCGCCGGCGGCGCGAACGCCTGCGTGCTGCACTACGTATTCAACGACGCCGAGCTGCACGACGGCGACCTGCTGCTGATCGATGCCGGGTGCGAGCTGCAGGGGTACGCTTCCGACATCACGCGCACGTTTCCGGTCAACGGGCGCTTCTCCGGCGCGCAACGCGCGGTCTACGAGCTGGTGCTCGCCGCGCAGCAGGCCGCGATGCACAAGGTGAGGGAGGGAAATGCGTGGAACGAACCGCATGACGCTGCGGTCCGCGTGCTCGCGCAGGGCATGATCGACCTGAAGCTCGTCGCCGGATCGCTCGACGCGGTGCTGGAAAAAGAAACGTACAAGCGCTTCTATATGCATCGCACCGGCCATTGGCTGGGCCTCGACGTGCACGACGCGGGCGAGTACAAGCGCAGCGGCGCATGGCGCGCCCTGCTGCCGGGCATGGTGCTGACGGTCGAGCCCGGGATCTACATCCGCGCCGCAGCGGACGTGCCGCAGGCGCTGCACGATATCGGCATACGCATCGAAGACGACGTGCTGGTGACGCGAGGCGACTGCGAAGTGCTGACCGCCGCCGCGCCGAAAGCGATCGCCGACATCGAGGCGTTGATGCGCAGTGCGTCCTGAAGTCGCCATCGTTGGCGCAGGTCCGGCCGGCAGCGCACTTGCGCTGCTGCTGCGGGCTCAGGGCCGATCCGTCGCGCTGGTAGAGCCGCGCGTGCGGGCAGAAGCCCCGGGCGTGGCGCGCCCGATCGCGCTTTCCGACGCGAGCCGCATCATCCTCGAGCGCGCGCAAGCCTGGCGCGCGCTCGAAGTGACCCCGATCGAGACCGTGCACGTTTCGCAGCAACGCGGCTTCGGCACGACGCGCTTGAGCGCAGCCGATGCGCGCGTCCCGGCGCTGGGGTACGTGATCGACTACAGGGCGCTGACGCAGGCACTTGCCCGCTGCGTCGAGTCCGCCGGCATCCCCGTCATCACAGAACACGATCGCGTGACGCGACTCGTCGTGCACGCGGAAGGAAGCGGGGAGTATTCGACCGAGAAACCCTACGGCCAGAGCGCAGTCGTGGCGCTGGTGGGCGCAGAGCCGAACGCTGGCGCCATTGCCTATGAGCGCTTTACCTCCGAGGGGCCGCTTGCGCTGCTACCGCTCGCAGGCCGTTTCGGGATCGTGTGGGCTGTGCGCCCAGAGCGGGCGCTCGCCTTGCTGGCGATGCCGGAGGCGCAATTCCTGGATGCGCTGCAGGATGCTTTCGGCCGCCGCGCGGGCCGCGTCACATCCGTCGAGGGCCGTTCCAGCGTGCCCCTTGCGTTGCGCGTGCGTGCCCGGCGCGCCGGCGAGCGCGAGGCGTACGTCGGCAACTCCGCGCAGATGCTGCACCCGGTCGCCGGACAGGGACTGAATCTCGGGCTGCGCGATGCATGGGAGCTTGCGCGCGCGGTCGCCGGCGCGCCCGATCCGGGCGCCGCCGAGATTCTCGGGCGCTACGCGGGGCGCCGACGGCTCGACGCCTTCGCCACGATTCGCGTCACCGACCTGCTCGCCGAGCTCTTCGTCGGTACGAGCTCGCTTGCGCGCATCGCGCGCGGCGCCGCGATGTGCGCACTCGATGCCTGTGCGCCCGCTCGGCAATTTCTCGCCCGGCGCATGATCTACGGGCCGTCCGCGCTGCCGTAGGCATCGAGCTGCGCGGCGATGGATTTTTTCGCGTCGAAAGCGTATAAAATTCGCGTCCCGTAGAACCCGAATCCAGCGAACCGCTCACCGATGCGTCTAGGCGCGCATGACCTGCGCAACGGACTGTTCGTTGCTCCGATGGCAGGCGTGACCGATCGTCCGTTCCGCATGCTCTGCAGGAGCTTCGGCGCCGGGCTTGCGGTTTCCGAGATGGTGTCCTCCCGCCCCGAGCTGCGCGACACGCGCAAGTCGCGGCTGCGGGTCGCCCATGCGGGCGAGCCTGCACCGGTCTCGGTGCAGATCGTCGGCTCCGACCCGGCGATGATGGCAGACGCCGCGCGGCACAACGTCGAGCACGGGGCGCAGATCGTCGACATCAACATGGGCTGCCCGGCGCGCAGGGTCTGCAACGTGGCTGCGGGCTCGGCGCTGCTGGAAGACGAGCCGCTCGTCGCCCGGATCCTGGAGGCCGTCGTCGCCGCGGCGACGGTGCCGGTGACGCTCAAGATCCGCACCGGTCCCTGTCCCGGACGCCGCAACGCGGCGCGCATTGCGCGGATCGCCGAGGCCGCCGGCGTGCAGCTGCTCGCCGTTCACGGGCGAACGCGCGCTTGCGGATTCGCCGGCGATGCAGAGCACGAGACCATCGCGGAAGTGAAGTCGGCAGTGCGTATTCCCGTGATCGCGAATGGCGATCTCGAGACCCCGGAAGACGTTGCCCGGGTGCTCGCGCAGACCGGCGCCGACGGCGTAATGATCGGCCGCGCCGCGCACGGCAGGCCGTGGATCTTCCGGGAAATCGAGCACTATCTCGCGACCGGCTCGCATCGGCCGGCACCCGCCGTGGCGGAAGTGCGCGACATCGTGCTCGGGCATCTCGATGCGATGTACGCGCTGTATGGCGAAGAGCTCGGGGCGCGGGTGGCGCGCAAGCATGTCGGCTGGTATGCGCGGGCGCTCCCCGGCGGCGATGCATTACGGCGCACCGCAAACGGCTCGACGAATGCGGCCTCGCAACGCTCGGCGGTACGCGATTTCTTCGACCGCCTGCTGGCGCCCGCGCGCGAGCCGGCCGTGCTGGAGAAGGCCGCGTGAGTCGCCAGAACGAAATTGCCGACACCGTGCGGCGCGCGCTCGAGCGCTACTTCCGCGACATGGACGGCGAGCGGCCCAGCGGCATCTACGACATGGTCCTCAAGAACGTCGAGAAACCAATGATCGAGACGGTGCTCGCCAACGCGCAGGGCAACCTGACGCTCGCCGCCGCGATGCTCGGCATCGACCGCAACACGCTGCGCAAGAAAATGCAGCAGCTGCGCATCAAGTGACACCGGTCCGTCGTGCGATCATCAGCGTGTCGGACAAGTCGGGGGTCGTCGAGCTCGCACGCGCGCTCGGCGGCCTCGGCGTGTCGATCCTCTCGACCGGCGGCACGGCAAAGCTGCTCGCCCGCGAAGGCGTGAGCGTCACCGAGGTGTCGAGCTACACCGGTTTTCCGGAGATGCTCGACGGCCGCGTGAAGACGCTGCACCCGAAAATTCACGGCGGGATCCTCGCCCGCAGGGATCGGCCGGCCCATCTCGACGCGATCCGCCAGGCGGGCATCGCGCCGATCGATCTCATCGTCGTGAACCTGTATCCGTTCGAGGCCACGGTCGCCGATCCAGATTGCAGACTGGAAGACGCCGTGGAGAACATCGACGTCGGCGGCCCGGCCATGCTGCGCGCAGCGGCGAAGAACTATCACTCGGTCTGCGTAGTGGTCGACCCGGGCGACTACGCGGCCGTGCTCGGCGAGCTGCAGACCTCGGGAGGCGTTTCCGAGGCATTGCGCTTTGCGCTGGCGAAGAAGGTCTTCGCGCACACCGCACGCTACGACGGGGCCATCGCAAACTACCTGTACTCGCTCGATGACCGCAACCGCCGCGGCGAATATCCCGACGTGCTCTCGATCCAGCTGCACAAGGTACAGCAGATGCGCTACGGCGAGAACCCGCACCAGTCCGCGGCGTTCTACCGCGACCCGGTGCCCGCCGCGGGAAGCCTCGCGAGCTGGCGCCAGTTGCAGGGCAAGGAGCTGTCCTACAACAACGTCGCCGATGCCGACGCGGCTTGGGAGTGCGTCAAGAGCTTCGCCGAGCCGGCCTGCGTGATCGTCAAGCACGCCAACCCGTGCGGCGCCGCGGTCGGCGCGAATCTGCTCGATGCGTACGAAAAAGCGCTCGCCACCGATCCGGTGTCGGCATTCGGCGGGATCCTCGCGTTCAACCGGGCGCTCGATCGCGCTACCGCCGCAGCACTCGGAAAGCAGTTTGCCGAGGTGGTGATCGCCCCCCGCGTCGAGCCCGAGGCACGAACCGCCTGCGCCGCCAAGCCCAATGTCCGCGTGCTGGAGGTACCGATCGCGCACGGCGTGAACGGCTATGACTTCAAGCGCGTGGGCGGCGGGATGCTGGTCCAGAGCGCAGACGCGAGGCTGCTCGAGCGAAGCGAGGCGCAGGTGGTGACGAAGAAAGTCCCCAGCGAAGCGCAATGGGCCGACCTGCTGTTTGCGTGGCGCGTCGCGAAATACGTCAAGTCGAACGCGATCGTGTTCTGCCGCGACGGCGCGACCGTCGGCGTCGGCGCCGGACAGATGAGCCGGGTCGACAGCGCGCGCATCGCCTCGATCAAGGCGAAAACGGCCGGCCTTACGCTCGCGGGCTCGGCGGCCGCATCGGACGCATTCTTTCCGTTTCGCGACGGGCTCGACGTGGTCGTGGAAGCCGGTGCAGTCGCCGTCATCCAGCCGGGGGGCAGTATGCGCGACGATGAAGTGATCGCCGCGGCCGACGAACGCGGAGTGGCAATGGTGTTCACGGGCGTACGGCACTTCAGGCACTGAGATGAAACTTCTCGTCGTCGGGTCCGGCGGCCGGGAGCATGCGCTTGCGTGGAAACTCACGCAGAGCCCGCGCGTGCAGAAGGTCTACGTGGCGCCGGGAAACGGCGGCACCGCAACCGAGCCGGGGATCGAGAACGTCGCCCTCACCGAGATCCCGGAGTTGATCCAATTTGCAAAGCGCGAGCATATCCAGCTCACCGTAGTCGGCCCGGAAGCGCCGCTCGCCGCGGGAATCGTCGATGCGTTCCGCCAAGCGAATCTGCGCATCTTCGGGCCGACACAAACTGCCGCGCAGCTCGAGTCCTCCAAGGAATTCGCCAAGCGCTTCATGGTGCGTCACGGGATTCCCACCGCTCGCCATGCCGCCTTCAGCAGCGCAGCGGAAGCCAAGGCGTACGTGGAAAAGCAGGGCGCGCCGGTGGTGGTGAAGGCCGACGGCCTTGCCGCCGGAAAAGGCGTAGTCGTGGCCAGCAGCGTGGCCGATGCGAAGCAGGCGATCGATGCGATGATGATCGAGCGCCGGGTCGGCGACGCCGGCAACCGGATCGTCATTGAGGAGTGTCTCGAAGGCGAGGAAGCGAGCTTCATCGTCATCGCCGACGGCGTGCATGCGCTGCCGCTCGCGAGCAGCCAGGATCACAAGCGCCTGCAGGACGGCGACCAGGGCCCGAATACCGGCGGTATGGGCGCGTACTCGCCCGCGCCGGTCGTCACGCCGGAAGTGCACGCGCGGGTCATGCGCGAAATCATTCAGCCGGCGATCGCGGGCACGGTGAAGGACGGCATGCCGTTCACCGGATTTCTCTACGCCGGGCTGATGATCGACAAGGCGGGCAACCCGCGCACGCTCGAGTTCAACTGCCGCCTTGGGGATCCCGAAACCCAGCCGATCTTGCTGCGTCTCAAGTCGGATCTCCTCGACCTCATCGAGCACGCGCTCGCGGGCACGATCGACCAGGCTGCGGTGGAATGGGATCGGCGCCCGGCGCTCGGTGTGGTGATCGCAGCGGCGGGCTATCCGGACGCACCGCGCAAAGGCGATGTCATCGTCGGGCTGCCGGCACCCACCGAGGATTGCCATGTGTTCCACGCGGGCACCCGCTCGAAGGGCAAGGCCATCGTTACCGACGGCGGCCGCGTGCTCTGCGTCACCGCGCTGGGCGATTCGTTGCGCATCGCGCGCACGCGCGCGTACAAGGCGGTGGGATCGATCCGCTTCGACGGCATGCAGCACCGCAACGATATCGGGCATCGCGCGCTGAAGAAGTGAACGCGCAGGCCGTCCGGGACTACCTCACCAGGCTGCAGGAGCGGATCGTCGCCGCCCTCGAGGCGCTGGACGGCGGGAAATTCCGCAGCGACGCGTGGCAGCGCGCGGAAGGCGGCGGCGGCATGACGTGCATTCTCGAGGAAGGCGCGCTCTTCGAGCGCGCCGGAGTCGGGTTCTCGCACGTCACGGGAGCGCAATTGCCGGCATCGGCATCCGCGGCGCGGCCGCAGCTCGCCGGCCGCTCGTTCGAGGCGATGGGCGTCTCGCTCGTGCTGCACCCGCGCAACCCGTATTGCCCGACGGTGCACATGAACGTGCGCTTTCTCGCCGCGACCCCTGTGTGGTGGTTCGGCGGCGGGATGGATCTCACGCCCTACTACGGGTTCGCCGAGGACGCGCGCCATTTCCACAGCACGTGCAGGAGCGCTCTCGAGCCCTTCGGCGCCGAGCGCCATCCGAAGTACAAGACGTGGTGCGATGACTATTTCTTCCTCAGGCACCGCGGCGAGCCGCGAGGCGTGGGCGGGATCTTCTTCGACGATCTCTCGGAGCCGGACTTCGAGACCTGCTTCGCGCTCGTGCGCTCGGTCGGCGATCACTTCCTCGCCGCGTACCAGCCAATCGTGGAGCGCCGTCGCGTCTTGCCGTATGGGGAGCGCGAGCGCGCCTTCCAGGCCTACCGCCGCGGGCGCTACGTCGAGTTCAACCTCGTGTACGACCGCGGCACGCTGTTCGGGCTGCAGTCGGGCGGCCGCACCGAATCGATCCTGATGTCGTTGCCGCCGGTCAGCGCCTGGCGCTACGACTGGAAGCCGCAACCCGGCTCGCCCGAGGAAAAACTCTACACGGACTTTCTGCGGCCGCGCGACTGGGCCTGACCACGAAGAGAACCCGACGCGGGCTCAGGCGATCTCGGCGGCCCGGCGGTAGTGCCGCTGCGCGTTGTCGTTCTGCCCGAGGCGCTCGCCCAGCCGCGCGAGCTCCAGGTGCGCGGAGCGGCTTTCGTCGAACGAAAGGCTTGCCTCAAGGAAGTTGCGCGCTTTCCCCCAAAGCTCGGCTTGCGCGCACAGCCGCCCCAGCGTCGCGAGCAGCTGCGCATCCTTGCTGCGCTCGAGCAGCCAGCGCTCGCCGCGCTCGATGCGCGCGCGCGCTTCGACGCTGCGCTCGGGCTCGGCCATCCCCGCGGGCAGCTCGCTGTAGAGCGAGACCAGCTGGGGCGCCCAATCCGCCTCGAGGGCGCGCTCGATCGCTTCGCGCGCGAGCGACGCATTGCCCTGCGCGGTCAGATGCCGCGCCGCCGCGGCCGCGACGCGCGGCAGCGTCTGGTCGTGCGCAGAAATCTTGCGCCAGCGCTCTTCGAGCGTGCGCCGGTCGAGCGCGTCGCGCGCGAGCAGCTCGAGGATCGCCTGCACGCGATATTCCTCGGCGATCGCCGGCGCGATGGCGTCGCGCTTGGCGAGCACTGACGCAAGGCGCAGCACCGCTTCCCAGTTTCCCGCGCCGCGCTCGGCCCGAATCAGCATGCGCAGCGTGGCAATGTGGCGCGGACCGCTCTCGTGCAGCGAGGTGAGTGCTTCGCGGGCGGTAGCGAAGTCCCGCTCCTCGAGCGCCAGCTCCGCGCGCGAAACCAGGCGCGCAGCCTGCAGGGATTCGCTGCCGACGGAGGCGGCGCGCTCGAACCACCGGTCGCGGCGCACAGTCTCGCGCAGCTGGTGCGCGGCGCGCGCGCCGATCAGCGCTGCGAGTCCCCGTGCGCTGTCGCCGTCCCAAGCCCGCTCGGCTTCGCGCTCGGCGCGCACGAAGCGTCCCTCCAGGTAGGCCTGCAGCGCGGCCGCGAGCGCCCCCTGTGCACGCTCGCGGTTACGGCGCTCGCGGTAGGTGCGCACCTGCGACGGAATCTCGAGTGCGTGGTGCACCAGCCGCGTCACCGCGTAAAGAAGCGCGAACGTGAGCAGCAGCGCGACGATCCCAAGCAGCAGCGACACCTCGATGCGCCAGGGCGGATACACGAGCAGCGCGTAGCCTTCGTTGGTGCGGCCGAAAACGGCCAGTGCCGCCGCCGCGGCGAACACGATGACCAGCCAGAACAGCGACTTCATCCGGCGCCGCGCTCGCGGCGCGACTTGAACCCGCGCACCGCCTCGATGCTCTCGGCGATCGACGGCGGCTCGAAGCTGATCGAAGCCGACGCGAGCTGGCGCATCTGCGCGAGCACCCCTTGCGCGGACTTGCTGCGGGTATCGAAGTAGCGCCGGATCCAGGCTTGCGAGACGCGCAAGTCCTCGCGATAACCGGCTTCGTCGCGCGTGAGCACCGCGAGGCGCGCATTGAGGAGGCGCAGCTTCAGGTTCTCGCGCACGAAGTACGCCTGAGTGGGCGGCAGCAGCGGCGGCTCGGGCGTCTCGACCTTCCTCACGACCACGAGCTGGCGCAGCTCGCGCCAGACTTCGCTGCCGAAGCGCACCAGAAATCCGTCCTCGACGGGAGCCGTCTTGCCTTCCTTGTCGGCGGCAACCGGCGCGCCACGCTCGTCGGCGAGCTTGGGCGTGCGCTCATCGAAGGCAAGCGGCAGCGAATCGACCGCCGCGACGAGGCTGTCGATCTTGAGGCTGATCCCGGAGAGGTCGAGCTGCGGAACCGCCCGCAACCGCTCGATGTCGCGCGCCAGCGCCCGTCGTACCGGCAGAAACTGTGGCCGGTCGGCACGCGCAAGGCGGCCTTCGGCGAGCTGCAGCGCGAGCAGCGCGGCACGCACATTGCCCGAAAGCTGCAGCTGCTGCTGAGCGATCGCCAGCACCTGCTCGATCTCGGCGAGCTGCCACTCGTCGCGATTGCGCGACAACTCCTGGTAGAGGGCCTCGAGCGCGAGCTGCTGGCCTTGTGATTCGGTGAGCCGCTGCTCGAGCGCGGAGAGCTTCGTTCGCATCTCGCGCGACGTTTCCTGCGCCTCGCGCGCGGCGATGCGCGTGCTGCGGCTTTCGGCCTCCACGTCACGCAGGCGGCGCGCAACTTCCTCCTGCGTCGCGCCGATACGGTCTCGCACATCGAGCCAGAACCCGGTCGCGAGCGCGATCGCGAGAACGATCCACAGCGCCGCGAGAAGGCGGGGCCCGCGTGCTTTGCGCGCCTCGTCAGGCTCGTTGGAAGGATGATCCATGCAAAAGCTTTTACTTGGCGTCGCGGAAGTATGCAACAAGCCCGAGCGCGATCTCGCGGTCGCCCGGCCCCGCGACTACGGTCTTGCGCGCCCCGAGCCGCGCGGCCTCTTCAGCGACGCGCGGGTGCGGAACGAACAAGGGACTCTCCTGCAGCCAATCGCGGCGCCACGCGCCGAGCAGTGCGTCGAGGTTGGCGAGACCCTCGCTCGACGACACGGTCACCGCGTCGAGCGCACGCTGCGCCCAGGCAGGCGGAGACGCCGAAATCTGCTGCGCAGGTCGGATGCGTCGGTAGCACTCGGCGTATTCGACGCGGGCGCCGCGCGCCGCGAGCGTATCCCCGAGAAGCTCGCGTCCGCCCTGGCCGCGAAAGACGACGACCTGCCTGCCAGCGACACTTGCGAGTGCGGGCACCGCGAGCAAAGCTTCGCTGTCCGCGTCGCCTGCTGGAGCAAGAACCTCGGGAAAGCCCCGGCGCTCAAGCTCGCGCGCGGTGCCGCGGCCGATCGCAGCCACTTGCAGCCGCGCGGGCCAGGGGCGTCCCTTGCGATGCGCCTGCAGCAAGTCGATCGCTCTTTGCACCGCCGTCGGGCTGATGAAGATCGCGAGGTCGAACGCTTCCAGCCGATCGGCAAGCGCGTGGAAAGCGCTCGGGTCGGCGAGGTCGCCGATCTCGATTGCGGGAAACAGGATGGGCTCGCCTCCGGCCTCGCGGATGAGCGCCGCGAGCCCGGCAGCCTGCTCACGCGGGCGGGTGACCAGGATGCGCCTGCCGGCCAGCGGCCCGGCGCTCATTTGGCGAGCGCAGCGAGGATCTGGTCGGCGCCCTGGCTTTGCAACCGTTCAGCGACCCGGCGCCCGATCGCTTCGGGGTCCGAGAATTCCCCCAGCGCCTCGGCACGCGCGACCCGCCGGCCATCGGGCGCGGCAACCAGCGCGCGCAGCCTGAGATTCGCTCCCTGCGGGTCGGCGAATGCGCCCAGCGGAATCGTGCAATCGCCTCCGAGGACCCAATTGACCGCACGCTCCGCGCGCACGCAGGCGCTCGTTGCTGCATCGGCGAGAGGCGCTACGAGCGCCTGCACGTCCGTACGTGCCGACAGGCATTCGACGCCGAGGGCGCCTTGCCCGGGCGCAGGCATGCTTTCCTCGATCGGCAGCACGCTGCGCGCGCGATCGGCAAGTCCCAGCCGCCTCAAGCCCGCGTAGGCAAGCACGATTGCCGTGTACTCGCCGCGGTCGAGCTTCGCCAGCCGCGTATCGACGTTTCCGCGCAACGGCCGCACTGCGAGCGCAGGGTAGCGCTCGAGGACCTGCGCCTGGCGCCGCAGGCTGGAGGTGCCGACGATCGATCCCGCGGGAAGCTCTGCGAATCCCGCGTAGCGAGCAGACACGAACGCATCGCGCGGATCGTCGCGCGCGGTGATCGCCGCGAGCGTGAATCCCGGCGGGAGCTCGGCCGGCAGGTCCTTCATCGAGTGCACCGCAAGGTCCGCCCGGCCGTCGGCGAGCGCGGCTTCGAGCTCCTTGATGAAGAGGCCCTTTCCGCCCACTTCGGCAAGGCTCGCCTGCAGCAGCTCGTCGCCGCTCGTGGACATCGGCAGCAGCTCCACCGCGAGGCCCAGCGCCTGGAGCAGCGCCTTCACATGCTCTGCCTGCCAGAGCGCGAGCCGGCTGCGGCGCGTCGCGATCACGAGCCTGGTCGTCATTCGCGGCGCTCCGCGACCAGCTCTTTCACCACCGGCCACTGCCGGCGGCTCACCGGCAGGCGCGCCTCGATGCCATCGAGCACCACGCTCCAGCTCGGCTCCTCGGCGCTGCCGCCGCTGCGCTCGAACCCGCGGATCGCGGCGCGCGCAACCAGGCAGTTGCGGTGGATGCGCACGAAACGCTCGGCAAATTCCCGCTCGAGCGCAACGAGGGGCTCCTCGACGAGATGCTCGCCGGCACGGGTACGCAGCGTCACGTACTTCAGCTCTGCCTTGAGATAGATCACCTCGCTCACCGGGACGAGCACGATGCGGCTGCGCTCGCTGACCGAGAAGAACTCGCGCCCGCCCTTCCCCGCCCGCTCGAGGCGCTCGGCGGCCGGCGGGCCCGCGGCGGATGCCTTGCGCAGCGCCGCCGCGAGGCGCGATGCGCGTACCGGCTTGAGCAAGTAGTCGAGCGCGTTCAGCTCGAACGCCTCGACCGCGTGCTCATCGTGCGCAGTCACGAAAACGACCGCCGGCGCGCCGGGCAACCGGGCCAGGTGCCGCGCCGTTTCGAGGCCGCCCATCCCCGGCATGGCAATATCGAGCAGCAGGATCTGCGCACCGCTCGCCGGAAAGCCTTCCATGACTTCGATGCCGTTGCGCGCTTCGCCGACGATACGCGTCGGCAGCTCGCCGGCGAGATCG
>DASYPC010000102.1:0-6824 GCA_036007105.1 Burkholderiales bacterium
GACCCGGACCTCGATCGTCCCGAACTCGGGCTTCGGGCGCACGTCCCAGTAGAAGTCTTTCATGCTCTCGACGATGCCGGACGCGTTCATCCGTTCCACGTACGTGGTGAATTCGCTCCACTTGAGCGCGTACGGCGCGCGCCCGGAGAGCGGAAACGCGAACACGGCGTTCAGCCGCGACGAGTCGAACGCCGTGTCGACGCCCTGGTAGTAGGGCGAGGACGCCGACAGCGCGATGAACTGCGGCAGGTAGCGCGCCATCGCGTGCAGCAGGTACAGCGCGTCGTCTCCGTCGGCGCAGCCGACATGGATATGCTGCCCGAACACGGTGAACTGCTTGGCGAGGTAGCCGTAGAGCTGCGAGATATTCTGGAAGCGCGGGCGGTCGAAGATGCGCCGGTCGCTCCAGTGCTGGAACGGATGCGCGCCGCCACCCGCGACGCGGATGTTGAGCCGGTCGGCGGCCGCGACGACAGTCGTGCGGATCTGGCGCAGCTCGGCGAGCAGAGCGTCATGCCGGCTGTGGATTCCGGTGCTCACCTCGAGCATGCTCTCGGTGATCTCGGGCTTGATGTCCCCGGCGTGCGGCTCCTTGTCGATCAATGCGAGCATGTCCGAGGCAGCGCGCGTGAGGTCGCAATCGCGCGTATTGACGAGCTGCAGCTCGAGCTCCACGCCGAGCGAAAGCGGCGCCGACGGCTTGAAAGCGATCGTCTCCAAGCTCAGGCCCTCCCCGTCTCGTCCACCTCGCCCGCGCGCACCAGCGCGAAGTAGGCCGCCGCCGGCCCCAGCAGCTCGAGCATCACGATCGCCGATACCACGACGCTCGCGAGCGCCGAGCCGAGCCCCGGAAAGAGCGCAGTGGTGTCGTGCACGAGGATCAGCGCGACGCCGGACATCGGCATCAACGTCAGGGAAAGCAGCGACGCCTTGCGCATCGAAAGCCCGGACGCAGGCGCCAGCGCGAATACGCCGATCGCCTTGCCGGTGTAGCGCGCCGCGACGAGCACCGCGCCGGCCAGCGCGCCCACGGGAAGCAGGTCGAGATCGAGCGTCGCTGCGCTGATTGCAAACAGCAGCACCAGCAGGATCTGGCCGAGGTGCCCGAACGAGAGCGACGCGAAGCGCCGCCGCACATCGAAGGCGCGCGCCATCACGCCGTAGCCGAGCAGCACCAGCACCCCGGAGAGCTTCAGAGCGGATGCGGCGTACACCGCCGTCACGACGAGTGCGACCACGGCGATGTACTGCGCCTCTGCGCGGCGCCCGAGCAGCGTAATCAGGACGAGCGTCACCAGCGCGAACAGCAGCGCGAGCGCGAGCGAGCCGAAGATCAGGTACAGCGGATGGCCGAAAATCGACAGCCATTCGTCGGAGTATTCCTGGTGCAGCCAGGCGAGCAGGATGTTCACCGCGACGAAGGCATAGACGCAGTTGAGCGACGTGAGCAGCAGCATGCGCTCGGTGACCTGGCCTTGCGCGCGCCCCTCGCGCGTCAGCGAGAGCACGACCGCGGGGCCGGTCGCGATGCCGATCGCCGCCGCGAGCGCCGCCAGCAGCGGACGCATCTCGATCAGCAGCAGCACGCCGAACATCGCCGCGAACGCGAGCGCGCTTTCGAGCACGCTCGTCGCGAGCAGCCATGGGTTGCGGCGCAGCCAGCCGAGATCGACGCGCTGGCCGAGCTGGAAGAGCACCACGCCGATCGCCACGTCGAGGACGCCGCGCATCTCCTCGAGCATGCGCTCGCTGAACACGCCGCTCACCCGGGGGCCGAGCAGCACGCCGACCGCGATCCAGCCGAAGAGGCGCGGCAGGTGCAGCCAGCGGCGCGCCAGCTCGCCGGCAATCGCCGCAACGAGCAGCAGCAGCGCGTACCAGGGAAGCGCGTCCGCGCCCGGCGGCCACGAAGGCAGGAAAAAAAGATCGGACATGTCGCCCTCCCTGGAAGCGCTTGCGCTACGGCATGACCAGCACGAGCTTGCCGGTGTGCCGGTTCGACTCCATCCACTCTTTTGCCTGCGGGAGCTCGCCGAACGGGAGCGCGCGCTCGATGAGCGGGCGGATGCGGCCGTCTGCGATCGCGGGAAGGACGTCGGCGACGAAGCCGCGCACGCTCCCCGCGCGCTGCTCGGCGTTGCGCAGCTTGTTCGACACGCCGAATAGCCGGAGGCGCTTCGCATGCAGCGCGTCGAGATCGACCTCGGCCTTCAGCACGCCGTCGACATAGCCGACGATCGCAAGGCGCCCTTCGAACGCGAGCGCACGCATGCACTCCGCGAATACCGTGCCGCCGACCGTGTTGATCGCCAGATCGGCGCCGCGCCCGCCGGTCGCTTCCAGTACCGCGGCGCTGAAATCACCGGCGCGCGTCTGCAGGCCGAGGTCGAGCCCGAGTGGCTTGAGGCGCGCGAGCTTTTCCGCCGAGCCCGACGTGCCGATCACGTTCGCGCCGAGCATCTTCGCCGTCTGCAACGCGCCAACCCCCACGCCCGAGGAAATCCCGGCGACGAGCAGCCACTCGCCGCGCCCCAGGCGTCCCTGCGCGATCAACATGTCGTGCACCACCATGAACACGAGCGGAACCGCCGCGGCCTCTTCCCACGACAGGTTTGCGGGGACGGGAATCGCCTCGCGTGCATCCATGAGCGCGAATTCGGCAAACGCGCCCGGGCAGCGCCCCATCACGCGCTCGCCGACGCGAACCGTGGTAACGCCCGCACCAAGCGCGGCGACTTCGCCCGCGCCTTCGACGCCCGCGGGCTTCGCCGCGCCGGGCTTGTGCAGTCCCTGCGCCGCGATGAATTCGCCGCGGTTCAGGCCCGCGGCGCGCAAGCGCACCAGCACCTGGCCCGCTGCGGGCTGCGGCACCGGGCCTTCGCGCGCTTCGAGCTCGGTGCGCGTCCCCGTCGACTGGATCCACCAGGAGCGCATCGCTAGGCGGCCTGCCGCAGCAGCGAGTCGCCCGGCTTCACGCGAGTGAATGCGACCGGCCTCATCGAGATTTCGAGCGCATCGCCGTTCAGCCGGGCGCTCGTGAACGCCGATTGCTCGAGCGGCCCGCTCTCGGGGAAATCGGCGCGAAAGTGCGCGCCGCGCGAATCGTTGCGCTGCAGCGCAGCCTCGGCGATGACGCGGCTCGTTGCCACGAGATTTTTCATGTTCATCCAGTCGTGCCACGAGAGATTGAAGGCGCGGCTCGAACCGCCGAGCGCGTACGCATCCAGCTCCGTGTCGATCGCACGCAACTCGGCGAGCGCAGCTTGCAGGCCGGGCGCGTCGCGGATGATACCGACCTTTTCCCACATCGTTGCGTACAGCTTCTCGCGCAGCGCTTCGATCGTACCGTGCGTCGCGGCCGTGGCGCGCATCGGGCGCTCGCAGCGCTCGCGCGCCGCTTCGATCGATGCCTGGTCGGGTTGGCGCAGCGTCGGTTCCCTTCGCACCCAGGCCGCCATCACGTCTCCCGCGATGCCGCCGTAGACGGTGGAATTCGCAACGCCGTTGCCGCCGAGGCGGTTCGCGCCATGCACGCCGCCGGAATCCTCCCCGGCGACGAAGAGCCCGGGCAGCGCCGTGGAGCAATCGGCGGCGAACTCGACGCCGCCCATCATATAGTGAGCAGTGGGGACGACCTCGACGAGCCCGCCGGCGAGATCGAATCCGCAGTCGGCGCAGCGCTCGACCATCCCCGGAAACTGCCTGCGCACGTTCTCCGGCCCGAGGTGCGCCATCGAGAGGTACAGGCCGCCGTGCGGCGTGGTGCGTCCCGCGCGCATCTCGTTGAACATCGCCCGGGACACGAAGTCCCGCGTTGCGCGCTCGGCCTTGGGATCGTAGCCCGGCATGAAGCGGGCCTTTGCGCCGTTCAGCAGGAAGCCCCCGGCACCCCTCAATCCTTCCTCGAGCACGGTGCCGGTCATGCGGGTCTGCATCCCGGCAAGCAACCCGGTCGGATGGAATTGCACCATCTCCATGTCGCGCAGCGGCAGGCCCGCGCGCAATGCCATCGCGAGTCCGTCGCAGCTCTTGTCTCCCGAGGGCGTGTGGTAGCGGTACATGGTTGGACCGCCGCCGGTCGCGAGCAGCACCGCCTTCGCGCGCACGAATACGTATTCGCCGGTGCGCATGTCGATGAGGAGCGCACCCGCGATTGCGTCGCCCGCCGCGGTCTTCACCAGCTCCAGCGCGCGATGCTCCTCGAGCCGGCCGATTCCGCGCGCCCACACCTGCTCGGCGAGCCGGTTCATGATCTCGATGCCGGTCAGATCGCCCTTGTGCACGGTGCGATCGAACGTCTGCCCGGCGAACGCCTTCTGATGGATCGTGCCGTCCGGGTTGCGGTCGAAGAAGCAGCCGAGCTCGTTTTCCAGCTCGCGCACGCGCTCGAGCGCACGCGTGACCAGCGTCCAGGCGAGGTCCTGGTCGGGCAGCCACTTTCCGCCCTCGATCGTGTCCATGAAGTGGCGCTCGACCGAATCGCCCGGCGCAAGCGCGACGTTGTAGCCGCCCTGCACCATGCGCGTGCAGCCGCTCTTGCCGAGCAGTCCCTTCACTGCGACTGTGATCGACAGGGACGGATCGGCCTGGTGCGCGTGCAGCGCGGCGAACAACCCGGCTCCGCCCGAGCCGAGGATCAGGATGTCGGTCTCAAGCGTCCGCACGGTCGCGGCGCAGCCACTGCATCAGCACGACCAGCGCAAACAGCGCAAAGCCGATCGCGTCGGTCATTGCTTGCGGATACACCAGCAGGAAGCCGGCGACCACCAGCATCAGCCGCTCGGCGAGATTGGTGCGCCTGAACAGCCATCCCTGCAGGCCGCCGGCGAGCGCAGCGATGCCGATCGCGGCGGTAAACGTCACCAGGGCGATCGCGCCCCAGTCGGCGTTCCCCAGCGTCTTCATCGAGCCCGTGAGCAGCAGCCCGGTGCCGCTCGGATCGAGCACGAACATGAACGGCACGAGGAAGGCCGGCGCGGTGTACTTCCAGCATTGCAGTGTGGTCTTGTACGGGTCGCCGCCGGTGATCGCGGCGGCGGCGAACGGCGACAGCGCCGTCGGCGGCGAGACCTCCGACAGCACCGCGTAATAGAAGATGAACATGTGCGCGGCATATTCCGGCACCTTGAGCGCGATCATCGCCGGCGCGGCGATCACCGCGCAGATGATGTAGCTCGCGGTCACCGGCACGGCGAGGCCGACGATCCAGACGATGAGCGCGGTGTAGATCGCGGTGAGCAGCAGCGAATTCCCCGCATAGGCGAGCACGATCGAGCTGAATTTCAGCCCCAGGCCGGTGAGCGTCACCACGCCGACGATCAGGCCTGCGCCGGCGCAGGTCGCCGCCACGTTGAGCACGGCCCGCGAGCCGCCGTCCAGCGCCTTGATCAGCCCGGAATTGGCGAAGCCTCGCAGGAACGGCTCGCGCCCGCGCAGCAGATCGTAGGAGAGGAGCGCGCAATCGCGATGCAGGAAGCTGGTGACCAGCGCCACCACGGTCGCCCAGAACACCGACAGCTCGGGGGAGAAGCCCAGCAGCATGAAGACGACGATCGAGACCAGCGACAGGAAGTGGAACCAGTACTTCTTGGTCAGGCTCCAGGCCGACTCGATTTGCTCGAACAGCACGTCCTTCATGCCGAACTTGCGCACGTCGATCTCCACCATGATGAAGAGCGCAAGGTAGTAGAGGCAGGTCGGGATCGTCGCCATCAGGACGACGTCGAGGTACGAGATCTTGAGGAACTCGGCGATGATGAACGCGGCAGCGCCCAGCACCGGAGGCGAAATGATCGCGCCGAGGCCGCCCGCGGCCAGCAGCCCTCCGGCTTCGTCCTTGCTGTAGCCCACCTTGGCGAGCATCGGCGCCGCGACCGCTCCCAGCGTCACCGTCGTCGCCACGCCCGAGCCCGAAGGGCCGCCGAGCAGGAACGAGGCCAGCGTCACGGTGCGCCCGGCGCTGGTCGGCTTGCCGCCCATCGCCGCGAACGAGAAGTCGATGTAGAACTTGCCGGCGCCCGAGAACTGCAGGAATGCGCCGTAGATCGTGAACAGGATGATCAGCGTCGAGGACACGCTGAGCGCCGTGCCGTAGATGCCTTCCAGCGTCATGTACATGTGCCCCACGAGGCGCGGGATCTCGTAGTCCTTGTGCGTCCAGGGCGCCGGCAGGACTTCACCGAAGAACGCGTAGGCCAGGAAGCACGAGGTGACGAACGGCAGGATCCAGCCTGTGGTGCGTCGCATCGCCTCCAGGATCAGCAGCACCAGCGCGACGCCGAACACGATGTCCCAGTCGTTCGGCACGATGGAGCGGTCGAAGAATTCGTCGCCGCCCGCGATCAGGTAGACCGTGGTCGCCACGCCCGCAAATGCAAGCAGCCAGTCCCACCACAGGACGCGGTGGCGGAAGCGCTTCGCGACCGGGAAAATCAGAAACGACAGGAACAGCACGAAGGCGAGGTGGATCGAGCGCAAATGCTCGGGACGCACGATGGCATACGCGGTGTAGAGGTGGAACAACGACATCACGACCGCGACCGCAGTGACGAAGGCGGCCATCCGGGCCGAGAGCTTGTTCTGGACGCCCTCTTCCTTCTCGATCATCTCCTCGGCCCGCTGCAGCGCTTCGGCGCTGATTTCGGGCGCAGGCTTGTGCAGCAGCGTTGCTTCTTCGCTCATCGCCTCCCCAAAATGAAAAGCCCCGCCAGCACGCTGGACGGGGCTCGGGTGCCTGCGGGCCTCACTTGATCTTGATGCCGCGCTCCGCCAGGTACTTGATCGCGCCCGGATGCCACGGAATCGACGAAGCCTCGGTCTTCTGG
>DASYPC010000103.1:0-10415 GCA_036007105.1 Burkholderiales bacterium
GAGCCCTGGGACCCTTGCGAGCCCTGGGACCCTTGCGAGCCCTGGGACCCTTGCGAGCCTTGGGATCCTTGCGAGCCCTGGGACCCTTGCGAGCCCTGGGACCCTTGCGAGCCATGGGACCCTTGCGAGCCCTGAGACCCTTGCGAGCCTTGGGACCCTTGCGCAGCATTGGCTGCAGTCCCCGAATCATTCGGGAGGACTTGAACGCCTTGGGTTACCTGACCGCCGGTGCCGATATCGGTCTTGGTGTTCTGCGGCGCAATGTAGCGCTGTGCCGGCGTGATCGTCCCGGACACCGAATCAGTGCTCGAGTTGTCCCACGTGTAGATCCCCGCCACTGCAACCGCGAGCGCGGTGAGGCCGGTGCCGATCCAAACGTTGCGCTGTTTGGTCGAGCCGGGCTTGGGTTGATTCATTGCGACCTCCTCTGAATGGGAATGGTGGGACTTTAGCCTACTTACACGCAGGTGATGAAAAAGTTGGCGCACGCCGCGCGCCGGCCGAAGCCGGGCCTGTGTGAGCACCGAGGCGACCAGCCCCTCGGGGGGGTAGGGCGCCTGCTCCTGCTTCAGCCGATCGAACAGCCTGCGCAGGGTTTGAAATTCTTCGCGCGCCGCCGGGTCGGTCGCGAAGGCCAGCTCCAGCGCCAGCTTCTGCTGGTCCGTGGCCTCCCCGTCCAACACTGCGTGCATCGCGTGAGTCAGTTCTCGACGGTCCATCTAATCCTCCAGGTCCTTGAGCATGCCGCGGAGCTGCTGCCTGCCCTCGTAGAGTCTCGATTTCACGGTCTTTTCGTCCAGATCGAGGATCTGGCCGATTTCCCGGTAGCTGCAATCGCCGAAGTGCCGGAGCGTCAGCACCACGCGATTTTCGAGCTTCAGCACCATCAATGCCTTCTGGATCCGTTCCGATTGCTGCGCCGCGCTCATCGCTGCTTCCGGGTCGGGGCCGGAATCCGGGACTTCGAGGTCGGCTCCGGTGAGCTCCTCGCGCCCATTGCGGCGCAGCAGGTTGAGCGACGCGTTGATCGTGCTGCGGTAGATCCAGCTGAAAAACTTGTATCTGGCGTCGTATTCATGCAGGTGTTCGGCGATCCTCAGGAAGACGCCCTGCGTGATTTCGCGGGCGTCCTCGACGTTGCCGAGGACGCGGTACGCCAGGTGATAGATCGGGCGCTGGTAGCGGACCACCAGCTCCGCGAAAGCATCGCGATCGCCCTTGAGGCAGCGCGCAACCAGGTGCTGATCGTCATCATCTACCCCAACTACACCCGAGCCCGGGAAAGGTTGGGACGCGCTATCCATTTGGAACGATCTCGAAGATCTGGTCGAACCCGGAGTACTCGAGGATGTCCTGCAGATGCCGGGTCACGCCGGCGAGCCGGAGCTTGCCTCCCGAGCCGAGCAGGCGCTTCTGGGTCTTCAGGAGCACCCCCAGCCCCGCGCTCGAGATGTACTCGAGCTTGCTGCAGTCGACCGTGACGATCCCCTGGACCTTGTCGAGGAATGCCTGGACCGCCGGGGATTGCGCGGCGTCGAGGCGGCCGACGATCTCCACGGCGCCGCCGGCGCCAAAGTCAATCTTGAGCATCATTCTCCCTGGTTCCGGCCAGGCCCTCGTGGGGCCCTGCCGTTCCAGCCGTTTTCCGGAACGTGATCCGGCTTTGCCGCGTTTCGGGTGAGTAATGGTACTCGATGGAGTCGACGAGCCGGCGGATCAGGTGAAGCCCCAGGCCCCCCGGAGTGCGCTGCTCGATCGGCAGGGTCACGTTAGCGTCCGGGGCCTCGGTCGGGTCGAACCGGTCCACGTCGTAGTCGGTCAGCGGTGCTTCCACGCCTCCCTCGAGCCGGGTCAGGTCGAGCCGGACCGCTGCGCTGCTCATCCGGCTGTACTTGACCATGTTGGTGAACAGCTCTTCGACCGTGAAATCGATCGCGTGCAGGTGATCCCGGTCGATTCCGAGCCGCGCGAACGAGGCGGCCGTGAACTCGAAGATCTGCTGCAGCGAGTCGATCCGGCGCTCGAACGACCGGTGCTCGGCGCGCGCCGGCTCGCGTTTCACCAGCACCACGGTCATGTCGTCCTCCTGCGGCGCGCCCTGCGCGAAGTCCTGGACCGCCTGCAGCAGCGTCGCCGACAGCTCTGCTATCGGCCGGTGGTGGTGCATCCGGACGAGCTCCTCGACCCGCTGCTCGCCGAACTGCTCGCCCTGCGCATCGTGGTACTCGTAGATGCCGTCCGACAGCAGCACCAGGATGTCGCCGGGCTCGAAGTCCATCGTCGCGGCCGGCCGCAGGGTTTTCAAGGGCATCGCCGCGAGCGGAAAGCTCGTGACTTTACTGCGGGTGAACGTCCCCGACGCGGGGGCGTATCGCAGAATCGGTCCCTGCCCGCCGCTATGAAAGCGCAGGTGATGGGTCGCGCTGTCGAGCAGGCCGATGAACGCGGTGATGAATCGATCGTCCGGAAGCGTCTCGGCGAGCTGGTTGTTGACCTGCAGGTACGCCGTATCCAGTTCGGTGCCCAGGCGAAGCGCGGTGCGCAGCATCGCATGCATCTGCATGACCGAGAGCGCCGGGGCGAGGCCGTGGCCGGTGGCATCTCCCAGCACGATGAGGAACCCCTGCTCGGTATGGGCAAGGTCGAACGTGTCGCCGCCGGTCATGCTGGCAGGGCGGAACGTGCCGTACACGTCGTAGCCCTCGATCACGGGCATCGTCGAGGGCAGGGTGCTCATCTGCACGACGCGCGCCGTCTCCATTTCCTGGCGCAGCTTCTCGGCCTCGAAGAGCGCCTCGGTCATGCGCACGCGTTGCAGCGCGACCGCACATTGCGCAGCGAGCGCTGTCGCGAGCGCCTCGTCGTAGCGGTCGAATACACCGCCGGACTTGTTCAGCACCTGCATGACGCCGACCAGCGCATCCTTATGGTCGATCAGCGGCAGCGTCAGCATGCAGCGCGTGCGGTATCCCGATTTCCGGTCCACTTCGCGGTTGAAGCGCGGATCGGCGTAGCAGTCCGGCACGTTGATGATCTCGCGCGTTCGCGCGCAGCTGCCGGCGATGCCGACCCCGGCTGGCACGCGCACCGGTGCGATGTCCGTTGCAACCTTCATGATCAGCTCGTCGGTCGACGAGTCGTACAGCCACACCGAGGCACGCTCGGCGGAGAGCACCTGCTTCGCCGCGTCGACCACCTCGGCCAGCATCGTCGGCAGGTCGAACGGCGCGGCGAGCTTGCTTGCGACGGCGAGGATCGGCTCGAGATTGCGCGCGAGGCGAGGGCTTGGGTCGCTTACCGGCGTCATGGCGGCGGAATGTATCAGAGCTAGGCCGCCGGCTCGCGGCGCAGCGCATCTAGCCGTGCCTGGGCGTGCAGCCAGTCTTCCTCGGCCCTCGCCAGCTCGCCGGTGATGCGCGCCTCGGCGATGGTCAAGTCCTTGAGCCGCTCGCCCTTGTCGTCACTGTCGTAGAGGGACGGATCGGCGAGCGAAGCGCGCACCGCGTCGACCTCCTGCGTGAGCGCCGCGATGCGCGCCTCGATCGCGGCAATCTCCTTCTGATACGGCCGCAGGCGCTTCTTCAGCTCGGCGCGCACCTCGGCGTCGCTGCGGCGTTCGTCGCGCCGGCTCGGGCGTTCGGCGGGAGCGCGGCGGCCGCGTTCTTCCCGCAGCCTGAGCTGCCGGTAGTCGTCGAGGTCGCCATCGAATTCGCGCACGCCGCAGTCCGCGACGAGCAGGATCCGGTCGGCGCACGCCGCAAGCAGCGCGCGGTCGTGCGACACGATGACCAGCGCGCCGTCGAACGATTGCAGCGCCATCACGAGCGAGCGGCGCATCTCCATGTCGAGGTGGTTGGTCGGCTCGTCGAGCAGCAGCAGGTTGGGGCGGCGCTTGACGAGTGCCGCGAGCGCGAGGCGCGACTTTTCGCCGCCCGAGAGCGGCCCCATCGGGCGCTCGGCGCGCTCGGCGGAAAAGCCGAAGCGCCCGAGGAAGTCGCGGAGCTGCTGCTCGCGCTCGCCGCGGTAAAGCCGCGCGAGCATTCCGAGCGGAGTCTCGTCGGAGCGCAGCGTCTCCACCTGGTGCTGCGCGAAGTGGCCGATCACGACTTCGCGCGCCTCGCGGCGCTCGCCGGCAAGTGGCGCGAGCTCGCCCGCGAGCAGGCGCACGAGCGTCGTCTTGCCGTTGCCGTTCGCGCCGATCACGGCGAGCCGGTCGGCGCGGG
Source organism: Burkholderiales bacterium (assembly GCA_036007105.1). GTDB lineage: Bacteria > Pseudomonadota > Gammaproteobacteria > Burkholderiales > SG8-39 > 2-02-FULL-66-14. Next base: position 4,224 of record DASYPC010000103.1, read on the forward strand.
TGAGCGCAAGCGATACGCCGCGCAGCACCGCCCGGCCGCCATAGCCTGCCGATGCCTCCTCGATCTCGAGGATCCGCTCCGGCTCGCGCACCGGCGCTTCGAACCGGAAGCGGAACGATTCGTCGGCGTAGACCGGCGCCACGCGCGCCATCCGCTCGAGGCGCTTGAGGCGGCTCTGCACCTGGCGCGCCTTGGTCGCCTTGGCGCGAAAGCGCGACACGAACGAGTGGATCCGCTCGATCTCGCGCTCCTGCTTCGCCGCGGCGGCCTGCTGCTGCTCCAGTTCGAGCGCCCGCTGGCTCTCGTACTGCGAATAGTTCCCGGTATGCAGCCGCACCACGCCCGCATCGCCATGCGGCTGGATCGCGAGCGTGTGGCCCGTCGCGCGATCGAGGAAATCGCGATCGTGCGATACGACGAGGAGCGTCCCCGGGTAGCCGCGCAACCAGTTCTCGAGCCACAGGATCGCATCGAGGTCGAGGTGATTGGTCGGCTCGTCGAGCAGCAGCAGGTCCGAAGGCCGCAGCAGCGCCCGGGCGAGATTGAGACGCATGCGATAGCCGCCCGAGAATTCGCGCACCGGTCGCGCGCTGTCGCCGGGCGAGAAACCCAGCCCGGCGAGAATCGCAGCCGCGCGCGCCTGCGCGGTGTAGCCGCCGGCCTGCGCGTAGCGCTCGTGTGCATCGGCGATGCGATGCCCGTCGCCGTCGCGCTCGCCGGCGGCGATCGCGCTTTCCGCGTCGCGCAGCACCGTATCGGCGTCGAGCAGGTAGTCGAGCGTGTGGCGCTCGAGCGCGGGCGCTTCTTGCTCGATGCGGGCGATCCGCGTACGGGGCTGGATGCTGCATTCGCCCGCATCCGGGGCGAGCTCGCCCGCGAGCAGCGCCAGCAGGCTCGTCTTGCCGCTGCCGTTCGCGCCGACGAGGCCGATCTTCCAGCCGCGCTCGAGGCTGAGCGATGTGCCTTCGAACAGACGGTGCGGCCCGCGCGACAGCGCAAGATTACGCAGCAGGATCATGGGCCGCGGAGTATAATGCGCGCCCTTCGCACCCACGGATGCTTCGTCATTAGTTCAGGCTTCGACGCTCTAGAGTTAGCCGCCCCGCTGCTTCAGGCAGTGCGTGAACTGGGTTACCAGCAGCCCACTCCGGTCCAGGAACAAGCCATTCCGCTCGTGCTCGCCGGACGCGACATCATGGCGGGCGCCCAGACCGGCACCGGCAAGACCGCCGCGTTCGCGCTCCCGACCCTGCAGCGCCTTTTGCCCATGGCGAGCACCTCGGCTTCGCCGGCGCGACACCCGGTGCGCGCGCTCGTGCTGACCCCGACGCGCGAGCTCGCGATCCAGGTTTTCGAGAGCTTCCGCGAATACGGCAAGCACGTGCCGCTGCGAAGCGCGATCGTGTACGGCGGCGTGGACATGAACGCGCAGATCGCCGAGCTGCGCCGCGGCGTCGAGATCCTGGTCGCCACCCCCGGCCGGCTGCTCGACCACGTGCAGAACAAGACGGTGATGCTCGGGCAGGTGTCGGTGCTCACGCTCGACGAGGCCGACCGCATGCTCGACATGGGATTCATGCCGGACATCAAGCGCATCATCGCGCTGCTGCCGCGCGAGCGCCAGAACCTGATGTTCTCGGCCACGTTTCCCGACGAGATCCGCAATCTCGCGAAACAGATCCTGCGCAATCCTGCCGAAGTGCAGATCGCGGCTCGCAACGCCGCTGCCGAACTCGTCACCCATGTGCTGCATCCGGTGGCGCGCCAGAAAAAGCGCGAGCTGCTCGCCTACCTGATCCAGACGCGCGGCCTGAAGCAGGTGCTCGTCTTCTGCGGCACGCGCATCGGCGCCAACCGCCTTGGCCACCAGCTGCGCAAGGACCACATCCACGCCGACGCGATCCACGGCGACAAGTCCCAATCCGAGCGCGAAGCCTCGCTCGAAGCGTTCAAGGCGGGCAAGACCGCGGTGCTCGTCGCAACCGACGTCGCTTCGCGCGGCCTCGACATCGAAGGCCTGCCGCAGGTGATCAACTTCGACATCCCGCGCTCGCCGGAGGATTACGTCCATCGCATCGGCCGCACCGGCCGCGCCGGGCTGACGGGCGAAGCGATCTCGCTCGTCGCGCCGGAGGATCTCGATTCGCTCGCAGCGATCGAGAAGCTCATCCGCAAGAAAATCGAGCGCGTGCTCGTCAGCGGGTTCGAGCCCGATGGCGGGACGCTCGCCACGTTGATGGGGCGCGATGCCGTGCCCCCGCCCGAAAGAAGGAAACCCGAGCGCGAACGCCCGGCCGCATCCGCGCGGCATGCAAGCGTTCCACGCACCACGCCACCGCGTCCCCAGGCAAAGCCGGCCGATCCGATCTTTTCCGCCCCGTACGAGCCCGGCACCGCTCCACCGAGACCCCAGGCCGCCGCCCAGCCGCAGACGCCGTACCAGCGGCGCAGGGAAAGACCGGTCGCGGCACTACTGGGTGGCTTGAAAAGGGCGACTGGTTAAGTCTTTCGCTGCGTCCAGCGAAAACGCCTGTTGATCTCCCTCTGATCTCGGGTTTTTTGCGCGGTGATTCTTTGCGCAAAAAACCCGAGACCTGTGAGAGTCAAAACCGACCGCGCTTCCCGTTCAAAACGGCAGCGGCACGTCCGGCTTCAGCGGCTGCAGCGCGCTCCTGAACTCCTCCTGAATCCTCTCTAGCGCCTCTTTCGTCGTTCCCTCGAAACGCAGCACGATCACCGGCGTGGTGTTCGACGCCCGCGCAAGGCCGAAGCCGTCTGCGTATTCGGCACGCACGCCGTCGATCGTCAGCACGCGCGTCGCACCAGGGAAAGGAGCCGCCTGCTGCAGCCTCGCGACGAGCGCGTGCGGCTCGCCCTCGGCGAGCTTCCAGTTGAGCTCGGGCGTGGAGGGTGCATTCGGCAGCGCGTTCAACGCGTCGCTCGCGTTGGCCTCGAGCGCGAGGATCTCGAGCAGGCGCGCGCCGGCGTAGAGCGCGTCGTCGAACCCGTACCAGCGCTCCTTGAAGAAGATGTGCCCGGACATTTCGCCCGCGAGCGCCGCGCCGGATTCCTTCAGCTTCGCCTTGATGAACGAGTGGCCGGTTTTCCACACCACGGGCTTGCCGCCGTGGCGCTCGATCCACGGGCCGAGCAGCGCGGTGCATTTCACGTCGTAGATGATCTCGGCGCCCGGATTGCGCGAGAGCACGTCCTTCGCATACAGCATCATCTGGCGGTCGGGGAAGATCAGCGCGCCGTCCTTGGTGACGACGCCGAGCCGGTCGCCGTCGCCGTCGAACGCAAGGCCGAGCTCGGCGTCGTTGGTGCGCAGGGTCTCGACGAGCGCGGCGACGTTTTCCGGCCGCGACGGGTCGGGGTGGTGGTTGGGAAAACGCCCGTCGACCTCGCAATAGAGCTCGATCACGTCGCAGCCGAGGCGCCGGTACAGGCGCGGCGCGATCATGCCGGTAACGCCGTTGCCGGAATCGATGGCGATCCGGAACTTGCGCGAGAGCTTTACGTCGCCGGCGATGCGATCGACGTACGCATCGAGCACATCGGCGCGCGAGCGCTTGCCGGCGCCCCTCGCCAGATCGCCGCGCTCCAGCCGCAGCCGCAGCCCCTGGATCTCGTCGCCCGAAAGCGTGGTGCCGCCGACGACCATCTTGATGCCGTTGTAGTCGGGCGGATTGTGGCTGCCGGTGACGACCGCTGCGCTCGAGCAGCCGAGATGATGCGCAGCGAAGTACGCGACGGGCGTCGGCGCCATGCCGATGTCGATCACGTCGGCGCCGGCCTCGTTCAAGCCGTCGGCGAGCGCCGCGGCGAGCTCGGGCCCGGAGAGGCGTCCGTCGCGCGCGAGCGCGAACGCGGGCGCGCCGCGCTCGATGCCGAGCGTTCCGAGCGCGCGCCCGATCTGCCGCACGATTTCTGCCGTAAACGTCTGGCCGACGACGCCGCGGATGTCGTAGGCGCGAAAAATTTCCTGAGGGAGATTCACGGGAGGGAGAGAAAATCGAGCACGCGCCGCGCGAGCCAGCGGTCGCGACCGGGAAAGCCGGCATGGCCGCCAGTGTGCGGAAATTCTAGCACCACCGCGGATGCAGCCCCGTGTGCCGCGCGCTCGAGCGCGGCGACCGGAAGGAACGGATCGTTGCGCGCGTTGAGGACGAGCGTCGGCACTTGGATGCGCGCGAGCCAGGGCGCGCTCGCTGCACGCGTCCAGTAGTCGTCTGTGTCGCGAAAGCCGTGCAGTGGCGCGGTGATGATGTCGTCGAACTCGCGCAGCGTGCGGGCACGGGCGAGCCTGCGCTGGTCGAAGCGCAGATGCCCGAGCGCGAGCTTCGCGAACGCCTTCGCTTTCAGCGTCGCGAGAAACACCCGCGTGTAGGTACGGCGATTGAAGCCGCGGTCGAGCGCATTGCCCGATGCGGCCAGGTCGAGCGGCGCAGAAACGGCCACCGCGCGGCGCACGGTGCGGGCTGCGTCGGCGCCGCGCTCGCCCAGCCACTTCAGCAGAACGTTGCCGCCCAGCGAGACGCCGGCGGCGAGGATCGGGCCCGCAGCGGCTTGCGCGAGGCGGCGCAGGATCCAGTCGACTTCGTCGCTGTCGCCGGAGTGATACGCCCGCGGCAGGCGGTTCAGCTTTCCCGAGCAACCGCGAAAGTGCGGCAGTGCGAAGCGCCAGCCGCGCGCGAGCGCCTCCGCAGCGATCGCGCGGGCATAGGGGCTCTGCGAGCTCCCCTCGAGGCCGTGAAAGAGGACGAGCAGGCGCTCGGCATCGGGTGCGCCCGCCCAGTCGACCTCGATGAAATCGCCGTCCGGCGTCTCCCAGGTCTCGCGCGAGAAAGTGACGTGCGGCGCCGGCGAGAACGCGCCGAGGATCGTCTGCAGGTGACCGCCGGGCAGCCACCACGGCGCACGGTATTCGCTCAATGCAGGAACTTCGGCGGATCGGCCGGAGCTTCCTCGGACGACCCCGGCGCCGGTGAAGCGTGGTGCACGACCATGCGCCATCCCGCCGCGGTGCGCAGGTACACGTTGGTCGCGACGATCGGCGGGCTCGCGAGGCGCTCGCCCACCACCGTGATCACTTCGTGCACGCTGTGCACCGCGACCATCATGCCGGTGAGAGTGACCTGCTGCGCGACCTGGACCTGCAGCCGCTGCCCCGAGGCGAAAATCTTGCGCCAGCTCTCGCGCACCGGCTCCTGCCCGGCGATGCGCACGCCCGCGGGATGCACGCAGATGATCTCCTCGTCCTCCGCCCAGACCGCCATCATCAGGTCGAGGTCGCCCCGCTCGAGCGACTCGTAGAACGCGTTCTCCGCATCCTGCGCCGTCGGAAAAATGCGCACCGACGCCATCGTTCAATCGCCCGAATCCATCGCGGCGATTTCGCCAAGCACGCGCTCCACCGTCAATTCACGCATGCAGCGAAAGTGCCCGAGCGGGCACTCGCGTGCATAGCACGGGCTGCACTCGATGCCGAGCCACACGACGCGCGCCTGCGCAGAGAGCGGCGGCGTATGGTGCGGGCTCGAGGAGCCGAACAGCGCGACCTGCGGCGTTCCGACCGCTGCGGCGACGTGCATCAGGCCCGAGTCGTTCGTGACGACGAACTGCGCGCTCGAGACGAGCTCGATTGCTTCGTCGAGGCTCGTTTCGCCGGCGAGGTTCTTGCCCGGGATGCCGGCGCAGGATTCGCGATCCGCCGCGGTGCCGAGGATCACGACCGGAAGCGGCATCCGCGCAGCCAGCTCGACGAAGTAGGGCCAGCGCTTGGCCGGGCCGTACTCGGCGCCGGGGCAGAAGACTGCGTAGCGGCCCACGACGCCGAAGCGCGCAGCGGTCGCGAGCGCAGCAATCGGGTCGACGCGCAACTGCGGCTCGGGCAGCGGCTCGCGCGGCGCGCCGCCGGGCTTCTCGGAGAGCCGCGCATAGTGCAGCGCCATCGGCTCGCGGTCGTCGCGCTTCGCGCGGTACAGCAGGTTGAGCAGCCCGTAGCGCGATTCGCCCACGTAGCCGCTGCGCAGCGGGATGTCCGCAAAGAAAGGCACCAGGGCCGACTTCCACGAATTCGGCAGCACGATCGCCTGGTCGTACGCGCGAGCGCGCAGGCCTCGGCCTCGCTGCCAGCGCGCACGCAATTCCAGCGCGCCATGCCGGGAGGCGGCTTCGATTACCTCGTCG
>DASYPC010000104.1:0-8157 GCA_036007105.1 Burkholderiales bacterium
GACGTCGCGACCGCGATCGCGAACGGCGACCTTTCCAAGAAGATCACCGTCGACGTCTCGGGCGAGATCCTGCAGCTCAAGGAGACCATCAACACGATGGTCGACCAGCTCAACGCGTTCGCCGGCGAGGTCACGCGCGTCGCGCGCGAGGTCGGCACGGAGGGCAAGCTCGGCGGGCACGCCGAGGTCAGGGGCGTAGCCGGCACCTGGAAGGACCTCACCGACTCCGTGAACTCGATGGCCGGCAACCTGACCGGACAGGTGCGGAACATCGCCGAGGTGGCGACCGCGGTCGCGAACGGCGACCTGTCGCGCAAGATCACGGTGGACGTGCGCGGCGAGATCCTCCAGCTCAAGGAAACGCTCAACACGATGGTCGACCAGCTCAACCGCTTCGCGGGCGAGGTCACGCGGGTGGCGCGCGAAGTCGGCACCGACGGACGGCTCGGCGGCCAGGCGAATGTGCCGGGCGTCGCCGGGACGTGGAAGGACCTGACCGACAACGTGAACTTCATGGCGTCGAACCTCACCGGCCAGGTGCGGAACATCGCCGAGGTGACGACCGCGGTCGCACGCGGCGACCTCTCGAGAAAGATCACGGTCGACGTCAAGGGCGAGATCCTCGAGCTCAAGAACACGATCAACACGATGGTCGACCAGCTCAACGCGTTCGCATCCGAAGTGACGCGGGTGGCGCGCGAGGTGGGAACGGAAGGCAAGCTCGGCGGCCAGGCGACGGTGGCCGGCGTCGGCGGCACGTGGAAGGACCTGACCGACAACGTGAACTTCATGGCGTCGAACCTCACCGGCCAGGTGCGGAACATCGCCGAGGTCGCGACCGCGATCGCCAGCGGCGACCTCTCGAAGAAGATCACGGTCGACGTGCGCGGCGAGATCCTGCAGTTGAAGGAAACGCTCAACACGATGGTCGAGCAGCTGCGCTCGTTCGCAGCCGAAGTGACGCGCGTTGCGCGCGAAGTCGGAACCGAAGGCCGGCTCGGCGGCCAGGCGATCGTGCCGGGCGTCGCCGGAACGTGGAAAGACCTGACCGACAACGTGAACCTGCTCGCTGCGAACCTGACCACGCAGGTGCGGAACATCGCCGAGGTTACGACCGCGGTCGCGCGCGGCGACCTCTCGCGCAAGATCACGGTCGACGTCAAGGGCGAGATCCTGGAATTGAAGAACACCATCAACACGATGGTCGACCAGCTGAACGGCTTTGCGTCCGAAGTGACGCGGGTTGCGCGCGAGGTCGGCACCGAAGGCAAGCTCGGCGGCCAGGCCGAGGTGCCGGGTGTCGCCGGCACGTGGAAGGACCTGACCGACACCGTGAACGTGATGGCGGCGAACCTCACCGAGCAGGTGCGCGGCATCGTCAAGGTGGTGACCGCGGTCGCCATGGGCGACGTGACGCAGAGCCTGACGGTGAAATCGAAAGGCGAGGTCGCGGCGCTCGCCGAAACGATCAACAACATGACCTACACGCTCGCGACGTTCGGCGAGCAGGTGACGAGCGTGGCGCGCGAAGTGGGCGTCGAAGGACGCCTCGGCGGCCAGGCGAACGTGCCCGGCGCGGCAGGCACCTGGAAGGACCTCACCGCCAACGTGAACCTGCTCGCTGCGAACCTCACCACCCAGGTGCGCGCGATCGCCGAGGTCGCGACCGCGGTGACGAAGGGCGACCTGACGCGCTCGATTCAGGTCGATGCGCGCGGCGAAGTCGCGGAGCTGAAGGACAACATCAACACGATGATCGGCAACCTGCGCCTGACGACCGAGCGCAACACCGAGCAGGACTGGCTGAAGACCAACCTCGCGCGCTTCACCGGCATGCTGCAGGGCCAGCGCGACCTCTCGACGGTCGGCCGCATGCTGCTCTCGGAGCTGGTGCCGCTCGTCGATGCGCACCAGGGCGTGATCTACCAGATGGAGGGCGAGGGCACGCACCTCAACCTGCTTGCCGCGTATGCCAACGCCGACGACGAGGGCGGCTACCCGCTGCGCCTTGCGCTCGGCAGCGGCTTCATCGGCCAGTGCGCGCTCGAAAAGCGGCGCATCGTGATCACCAAGATTCCCGCCGACACGGTGCGGATCGGCAACGTGTTCCTGCAGGCGGTGCCGCGCGCGCTCGCCGTGTTCCCGGTCGTGTTCGAGGGCCAGATCAAGGCGGTGCTCGCGCTCGCGACGCTCGCCGAGTTCGGTCCCGGGCACCTCGCGTTCCTCGAGCAGCTGACCGCCAGCATCGGCATCGTGCTGAACAGCATCGAAGCGACGATGAAGACCGAATCGCTGCTCACGCAATCGCAGCAGCTCGCGACCGAATTGCAGACGCGGCAGCGCGAGCTGCAGCAGACCAACGAGCAGTTGCAGCAGAAGGCGCGCCAGCTCGCCGAGCGGAACGTCGAAGTCGAGCGCAAGAACGAGGAGATCGAGCAGGCGCGCGGCGCGCTGGAAGAAAAAGCGAAGGAGCTGGCGGCGACCTCGAAGTACAAGTCCGAGTTCCTGGCCAACATGTCGCACGAGCTGAGGACGCCGCTGAACAGCATTCTCGTTCTCGGCCAGCAGCTCGGCGAGAACCCCGGCAAGAACCTCAGCCCGAAGGAAGTGCAGTTCGCGCGCGAGATCCACGCCGCGGGCACCGACCTGCTCAACCTGATCAGCGACATTCTCGACCTGTCGAAGATCGAATCGGGAACGGTCACGGTCGACGCCGAGGAGGTGTTCTTCGGCAACCTGCAGGACGTGGTCAGCGGCCCGTTCCGCCACGAGGCCGAGCGCAAGAACCTGTCGTACGAGGCGCACCTCGACCCGACGCTCGGGCGCAGCATGACGACCGACTCGAAGCGCCTGCGCCAGATCCTGAAGAACCTGCTCTCCAACGCGATCAAGTTCACCGAGCAGGGCGGCGTTGCGTTCACGATCTCGGTCGCCGCCGGCGGCTGGTCGGCGAAGCACCCGGTGCTCGGCAACTCGGCGATCGTGGTGGCGTTCGAAGTGGCCGATACCGGCATCGGCATCGCGCCCGAGAAGCAGAAGATCGTGTTCGAAGCGTTCCAGCAGGCCGACGCGAGCACGAGCCGCCGCTACGGCGGCACCGGCCTCGGCCTCGCGATCAGCCGCGAGCTCGCCGACCTGCTGGGCGGCGAAATCAAGCTGCGCAGCACGCCGGGCTCGGGCAGCAGCTTCACGCTCTATCTGCCGCTGCGCTACGTCGGGCCCGTGACGACGCGCGCGGCGTCACCGCAAATGCACGCACCGACCGCCGCCACGCCTGCGCTGCCGCGGCATACCGAGCCCGCCGTGATCGAGCCCTTTACCGACGATCGCGACGCGATCCGGCCGGGCGAGGCCGTGCTGCTGATCGTCGAGGACGACCCGCACTACGCGCGGATCACTGCGAACCTGGCGCGCGACGCCGGATGGAAAGTGCTCGTCGCGCTGCGCGGCACCGAGGCGCTCGACCTCGCGCGCGTGTACCAGCCGAGCGCGGTGTCGCTCGACGTATTCCTGCCCGACACCGTCGGCTGGACCGTGCTGCGCCAGCTCAAGCAGGATCCGGAGACGCGCCACATCCCGGTGCAGGTGCTGACGATGGACGAAGACCGCCAGCATGCGCTCGCGCGCGGTGCGTTCTCGTTCGTCACCAAGCCGACCACGCGCGAAGGACTCGAGCAGGCGCTCGCGCGCCTGAAGCAGTTCGCTACGCCGCGGCGCAAGCGCCTGCTGATCGTCGAAGACGACGCGACCCAGCGGATGGCGATCGCCGAGCTGCTCGGTCATGACGACATCGATGTCGTGTCCGTCGGAACCGGCGCCGAGGCGCTCGACCAGATGCGCCGCGAGCCGGTCGACTGCGTCGTGCTCGACCTGCGCCTGCCGGATATGTTCGGGCAGCAGTTCCTCGAGCAGGTGCGCGAGGATCCGTTGCTCGCGGACGTGCCGGTAGTGGTCTTCACCGGGCGCGACCTCTCCAACGAGGAGAATGAGACGCTGCATAGCCTGGCGCGCAGCGTCGTCGTCAAGGGCGCCGACTCTCCCCAGCGGCTGCTCGATGAAACGTCGCTCTACCTGCACCGCCACATGTCGGCGCTGCCGCCCGAGAAGCGGCGCATGCTCGAGGACCTGCACAAGTCCGACGAAGACCTGGTGGGCAAGACGGCGGTGCTGGTGGACGATGATGCGCGCAACATCTTCGCGCTCTCCAGCATGCTCGAGCAGCGCGGCATGAAGGTGGTGACGGCGACCACCGGGCGCGAGGCGATCGCGCTCCTCAATACCACGCCCGAGGCGGCGATCATGCTGATCGACATCATGATGCCCGAGATGGACGGCTACCAGACGATCCAGATCATCCGGCAGAAGCCGCAGTACCGCCGGCTGCCGATCATCGCGCTCACCGCGAAAGCGATGAAGGGCGACCGCGAGAAGTGCATCGACGCGGGCGCGTCCGATTACCTCGCGAAGCCGGTCAACACCGAGCAGCTGCTCTCGGCGGCGAGGATGTGGCTGCATAGGTAAAAATAGCGACGGACCCCATTTTTCCGTTCCTCGAAAAATGGGGCCCGTCCCTAGTAAAATCGGGCCTCGCACTCCTTCCCTTTCGAGGACCCGCATGGACAAGCAGCTTCTTTCCAAGACCGCGGCGGCGATGGTCGCAAAAGGCAGGGGGATCCTTGCCGCAGACGAATCCAGCGGCACCTGCGAGACCCGCTTCAAATCGGTAGGCGTCGAATGCACCGAGGAATCGCGCCGCGCCTACCGCGGACTGCTCTTCACCACGCCCGGCGTCGAGCAGTTCCTCTCCGGTGTGATCCTGTTCGAGGAGACGCTGAAGCAGAGGACCGCCGACGGCGTGCTGTTCCCGGATTATCTAGGGCGCAAGGGCATCCTTCCGGGCATCAAGGTCGACAAGGGCGCGCATGACCTCGCGCTCGCGCCCGGGGAAAAGGTCACCGAAGGGCTCGATGGCCTCGGCAAGCGCCTGCAGGAGTATTTCGCGCTCGGCGCGCGCTTCACGAAATGGCGCGCCGTGATCACGATCGGAGAAGGGATTCCTACGCATGCGTGCCTGTATGCCAACGCGCATGCGCTGGCGCGCTATGCGGCCTTGTGCCACGAGGCGTCGCTCGTCCCGATCATCGAGCCGGAAGTGCTGCTGAACGGCAGCCACACGATCGAGCGCTGCGAGGAAGTGACCGAGGCGACATTGCGCGCGACCTACGCCGCGCTCGCTGCGTACAACGTCGCGGTGGAGCATGTGATCCTGAAGGCGAGCATGGTGGTGCCGGGCAAGGAGTGCCCACGCCAGGCGGGCGTGGACGAAGTCGCCGAGCGCACGCTGCGCGTGCTCAAGCGCACCGTGCCTGCGGCGCAGCCGGGCGTGGTGTTTCTCTCCGGGGGGCAGTCGGACGTCGCCGCCACCGCGCACCTGAACGCCATGGCCGCGACGAAGGGCCTGCCGTGGCCGCTGACGTTCTCCTATTCGCGCGCGCTGCAGAACCCTGCGCTCGGCACGTGGAAGGGCCAGAAGGCGAACGTCGTCGCTGCGCAGCGCGCGTTCCACCACCGGGCGTACATGAATGCGCTCGCGTGCCAGGGCAAGTGGAAGCCCGAGCTCGAGAAGCAGGCGGCATGACGCTCTACGAGTCCAGCCTGAAGAGCCTGCCACGGATCGGCAAAGGCAAGGTGCGCGATATCTACGCTGTCGACGGCGACAAGATGCTGATCCTCGTCTCGGATCGCTTGTCCGCGTTCGACGTGGTGCTTTCGGATCCGATTCCCGACAAGGGGCGCGTACTGAACGACATGGCGAATTTCTGGTTCGCCAAGCTCGCGCACCTCGTGCCGAATCACCTCACCGGGATCGACCCGGAGACGGTCGTGCGCAGCGACGACGAGAAGGCGCAGGTGCGCGGCCGCTCGATCGTGGTGAAAAAGCTCAAGGCGCTGCCGGTCGAAGCGGTGGTGCGCGGCTACCTGATCGGCTCGGGCTGGAAGGACTACCAGAAGACCGGGGCTGTCTGCGGCATCGTGCTGCCGAAGGGGCTGCAGCAGGCGCAAAAGCTTCCCGAGCCGATCTTCACGCCCGCCACCAAGGCCGAGTCGGGCCACGACGAGAACATCTCGTTCCAGCGCATGTGCGAAATCGTCGGCCAGCCCGTGGCAGAGAAAGTCCGCGAGACCAGCATCCGGCTGTACCGCGAAGCGGCCGACTTCGCCGCGACGCGCGGCATCCTGATCGCCGACACCAAGTTCGAGTTTGGCACCGACGAGAAGGGAAACCTCGTGCTGATCGACGAGGTGCTGACGGCCGATTCTTCGCGCTTCTGGCCGGCCGACGAGTACCGGACCGGCATCTCGCCGCCTTCCTTCGACAAGCAGTACGTGCGCGACTACCTCGAGACGCTCGACTGGGACAAGACGCCGCCGGCGCCGAAGCTCCCCGCCGACGTGATCGCCAGGACCTCGGCCAAGTACCGCGAGGCGCTCGAGCGCCTGACCGGGAGGGGGCTCGCATGAGCGCGCTCGTCGGGATCGTGATGGGCTCGACGTCGGACCGGGAGACGATGCACGCAGCGGCGAAGATGCTCGACGAGTTCGCCGTGCCCTACGAGGCCAAGGCGATGTCCGCGCACCGCTCGCCGAAGGCCGTGAGCGAATGGGCAACCGGCGCCGCGACTCGTGGGCTAAAGGTGATCATCGCCGCGGCGGGCGGCGCCGCGCATCTCGCCGGCGTGGTCGCTGCGCATACGACGCTGCCGGTGCTCGGGGTGCCGATGCCCTCCAAGCACCTGCAAGGGCTGGATTCGCTGCTCTCCACCGTGCAGATGCCGAAAGGTATTCCGGTCGCCACGTTTGCGATCGGCGAAGCCGGTGCCGCCAACGCCGCGCTCTTTGCGGTGGCGGTGCTTGCGCTCTCGGACACGGGCCTCGCCGCGAAGCTGGACGAATTCCGCCGCAAGCAGACGGAAAGCGTGCTCAAGGCCGCGCCGCTCAAGCTGTGAAGGACGAAGTCCGGCGCGCGGCGGAGATCCTGCGCGCCGGCCGCCTGGTCGCATTCCCCACCGAAACGGTCTACGGCCTGGGCGCCGACGCATCGAACCCGGCTGCGATTGCGCTCCTCTATGCGGTGAAGCGCCGCCCGATGGAGCATCCGGTGATCGTGCACTTTGCGCATGCGGAGCGCGCGTTCGCGTGGACGCGCGAGGTGCCCGCGACCGCGCGCAAGCTCGCCGCGCGATTCTGGCCCGGACCGCTGACGCTCGTACTCAAGCGCTCGGCGCTCGCGCGCGACTTCATCACCCGCGGCGTGGACACGATCGGCATTCGCGTGCCGTCGCATCCGGTGGCGCGCGCGATGCTGGATGCGTTCGGCGGCGGCGTCGCCGGGCCATCGGCGAACCGCTTTGGCCGCGTCTCGCCGACGACCGCTGCGCACGTGCGCGCGGACCTCGGCAGAGACGTAGAGCTGGTGCTCGAAGGCGGCTCGAGCGAAGTCGGGATCGAATCGACGATCATCGACCTGTCGCGCAACCGGCCCGTGCTGCTGCGGCCCGGGCATATCTCGCGCGAGACGCTCGAGCAATTCCTCGGCGAGGCGGTGCCGGACGGCGATGCGCAGGCGCCGCGCCACCCGGGCGGTCTCGAGCGGCACTACGCGCCGCAGACGCCGGTGCGGCTGGTGCCGGCGCATGCGCTCGACGCGGAGATCGCGAAGCTCGGCGCGCACGCGGCGGTGCTTGCGTTCTCGCGCCCAGACGAGCGCGTCGACTATTGGCTGCGCATGCCGCGCGACGCCGAAGGGTACGCGCGCAGGCTGTACGCGGCGCTGCGCGAGCTCGACGGCGCAGGCTGTGAAGCGATCCTGATCGAGTCGCCGCCGCAAGCGCCCGCATGGCAGGCCGTTCGCGACCGGCTGCAGCGCGCGACCTCGCAAGCGTAGAATTTCCGCATGGCAAGACGATGGCTCGCGGCGCTCCTCTGCGCGCTCTTCGCCGGGTGTGCGTCGCAGGCGAACGTCCGGGTCGGATTCTCGGGCGGAGGCGCTGCGCAGGCCGGCAGCGCGGCCACAGGCTCGCAGGTCGGCGCGCACGTTCAGTCGGGGTCAGTGACGTTGCTCGCGGTCGGAATCCTTGCCGCCGCTCGACGAATCGC
>DASYPC010000105.1:0-5140 GCA_036007105.1 Burkholderiales bacterium
CAACGGCGGGTACGGCAACCTCCGGCGGCCGGCTTTCCGCCACAGGAGCGGGCGCAACGGTCTCCACGACCGGCGCGGGCCGCGGCTCAACGACGGAAACCGGCGCCGGCACGTGCTCTTCGAGACGCTGCGGCTCAACGACAGGTACCGGCGCTGGGACGTGCTCCTCGAAGTGGGCCTGTGTGGCAGCCGGTTGCTCCTGGATGATCAACGGCGGCTGCTCGCTGGGCGACTCGTGCCGGGTTGGCTGCTCGCTGCGCGATTCGTGCGATCCCGGCTGCTGCTGCCCGCGCTGCTGCGGCCGCTGCTCGGGCCGTTGCTCAGGCTTGCGATCGCGATCCCGGTCGCGCTGGCGATGACGATTGCGGCGGCCGCGCCGGTGCTCTTCTCCCTCTTGGGGCGGCTGCTGGCTCGCATCGGTGAGGCTGCCTTCCGGCCGAGGCTGCCGAGGCGGCTGTGGCTGCTGCGCCTGCGGCGCCTGCTGCGGCCTCGGCGGCCGTTGTTCCTGTTGCCGTTCTCCGCCGGGGCGGGAACGATCTCCTTGCGGGCCGCGCGATTCCTGACGCGGCCGGCCATCGCGGCCACGGTCGCGCCCGCCATGACGGTCACGATCACGATCGCGATCGGGGCGGCCGCCCCGACCAGGGTCGCGCTCGCGCGGGCGCTGTTCTCCTGCCGCGGCTTGCGGACGAGCGGATTCCCTGGCAACGGCGGCGGGCGCCGGGCGGGATTCCTGCACTGCCGCGCCGACGGCTGGCTCGGGCGATTTCGGCGCGAGCCAACCCAAAATACGGCCAAAGAACCCGGGTGACGCCGGCGCGGGCGTAGTGGGGGCGGGCGCCTGGCGCGGCGCCTCGCGTGGCGCTTCTCTGGGCGCTTCGCGCGCTTGGACCGGACGCGCTTCCGGCACGCGTTCGGCAACGATCGGCGCCGGCTGCAACGGGACGATGCCCTTGACCACTGCCTCGGGTCGCTCCTTGCGAGCCTCGGCTTCCGCCTTCGGTGCTGCCGCTTCCTCCGGCATCTCGACGAGCTCGTAGCTCGCCGGCACATGCTCCATCTCGTTCAGCTCGTCGTGCTTGAAGCGCTGCACGCGATAGTGCGGCGTCTCGATGTGCGAGTTCGGCACCAGCACGATGTTGACCTTGAGGCGCGACTCGAGCTTCTGGATCTCGCTGCGCTTTTCGTTGAGCAGGAACGACGCGACGTCCACCGGCACCTGCGCGTGCACCGCGCCGGTGTTCTCCTTCATCGCTTCCTCCTGCAGGATGCGCAGCACGTGCAGCGCGGTCGACTCGGTGCCACGGATGAATCCCGTGCCGCTGCAGCGCGGGCAGCTGATGTGCGCGGTCTCCTCGAGGGAAGCCTGCAGCCGCTGGCGCGAGAGCTCCAGCAGGCCGAAGCGCGAGATCTTACCGACCTGGACGCGGGCGCGGTCGAAGCGCAGTGCCTCGCGAAAGCGGTTCTCGACCTCGCGCTGGTTCTTCTGCGATTCCATGTCGATGAAATCGATCACGATGAGGCCGCCGAGGTCGCGCAGCCGAAGCTGCCGGGCGATCTCGTCCGCGGCCTCGACGTTGGTGCGCAGCGCGGTCTCCTCGATGTCTCCGCCGCGCGTCGCGCGCGCCGAATTCACGTCGACGGACACCAGCGCCTCGGTGTGGTCGATGACCACCGCGCCGCCGGAAGGCAGGTTCACGTGGCGTGCATACGCGCTTTCGATCTGGTGCTCGATCTGGAAACGCGAGAAGAGCGGGATGTCGTCCCGGTAGAGCTTGACCTTGCCGACGTTCGCCGGCATCACGGTCTGCATGAACGCGCGCGCCTGCTCGTAGATCTCGTCGGTATCGATGAGGATCTCGCCGATGTCCGGCTGGAGGTAGTCGCGGATCGCCCGGATCACCAGGCTCGACTCGAGGTAGATCAGGAACGGGCGCGGGGTGTAGCGGCCGTCGGGTCCCGGCGTGCGGTCCGCCCCGGCGGCTTCGATCGCGCGCCAGAGCTGCAGCAGATAATCGAGGTCCCACTGCAGCTCCTCGAGCGAGCGGTTGATCGCCGCGGTGCGCGCGATCACGCTCATGCCGGTCGGCAGTTGCAGCTTGTCCAGCGTATCGCGCAACTCGTCGCGGTCCTCGCCCTCGACACGGCGCGACACGCCGCCGCCGCGCGGGTTGTTCGGCATCAGGACGAGATAACGCCCGGCCAGGCTCAGGTAGGTCGTGAGCGCGGCGCCCTTGTTGCCGCGCTCGTCCTTCTCCACCTGGACGATCAGCTCCTGGCCTTCGGTGATCGCGTCCTGGATGCGGGCGCGTCCCGGGTCGATGCCGGGACGGAAATAGCTCCTGGAAACCTCCTTGAACGGGAGGAACCCGTGCCGCTCTTCGCCGTAGTCTATGAAGGCCGCTTCGAGACTGGGCTCGATGCGGGTGACGACCCCTTTATAGATGTTGCTCTTGCGTTGTTCCCTCGATGCGGACTCAATGTCCAGGTCGACGAGTTTCTGCCCGTCGACGATTGCGACGCGCAACTCTTCCTGCTGCGTCGCGTTGAATAACATGCGTTTCACTTGTTGTTCTCCTGCGCGCGCAGGAGACCCGCTGCTTGGTCGGTGGCTGCATTCCTAGTGGATGGGTCATCAGTAGGATCAGGACGTTTGCTGGGCCGGATCGGTACGCCAGTCCTTGCCTGGCGTGGATCCTGTTTTCCTCGTTGGGGGAAAAATCCCCCTGCGCGCGTTTCCAGTAGTATCGCTACTTCCGGTGAGCGAAATTAACCCCTGCTTCAGGTCCGGCTTTGGCCGGGCAGGAGGCGGGTTGCAGGTTCCCGCGCGGAGCTTGCGCCCATCGCGTCTTGCGGTCCCTGTGCCTCGCGGCTCGAAGCAGATCGCCGGATCATACGCATAATGAATGACTTAAACAAGGCTCGCGCCACGGTACTCGAAGTCGGCGAGGAATCCGCCGCGCAGCGCATCGACAATTTCCTGCTGCGCAGACTGAAAGGCGTGCCGAAGAGTCACGTCTACCGTGTTGTGCGCAGCGGCGAAGTGAGAGTCAATAGCGGCCGCGTAAAGCCCGATTACCGCCTGCGCGAAGGTGACAAGGTCCGAGTGCCCCCGATCCGGGTTTCCGCTTCCATGCAGAAGCCGGCGGCCAAGCCCCAGAGCTTCCCGATCGTGTTCGAGGATGCGTCGCTGCTCGTCATCGACAAGCCCTCTGGCGTCGCCGTTCACGGCGGCAGCGGCGTGAGCTTTGGGGTGATCGAGTCGCTGCGCGCCGCACGACCCGAGGCGAAGATGCTCGAGCTCGCGCACCGACTCGATCGCGATACCTCGGGCCTGCTCATGCTGGCGAAAAAGCGCAGTGCTCTGGTTGAATTGCACCGCATGCTGCGCGACGGGGAAGTGGAGAAGGATTACGTCGCGGTCGTGAAGGGTGCTCCCGCGAAGAAGGCATTTGAAATTCGCGAATCGCTTCACAAGCACGTGACCGCAAGCGGCGAGCGCCGCGTCAGCGTCAAGGAAGACGGGCAGCCTGCCGTTACTCGTGTGCGGCTGGTCGAGAAGTCGACCGACTTCAGCTTCCTCCAACTGCGCCTCATGACCGGTAAGACGCACCAGATACGCGTCCACCTCGCGCACGCGGGGCATCCGGTCCTTGGCGACGACAAGTACGGCGATTTCGAGCTCAACCGGGCGCTGGCGCGGCAGGGCGTGAAGCGGCTGCTATTGCACGCGCGCAAGCTCGCGTTCAGGCACCCGCTCGACGGGAAGGCGATGCGCTTCGAATCTCCGCTGCCGGAAGATATGCTGCGGTTTTGCCAATCGAATTTCGCAGGCCTGTCCGAGTGAAATACCCGCTCATTGTCTTCGACTGGGATGGAACGCTGATCGACTCCGCCGCCGCGATCGCCACCTGCATCCAGGAGGCGGCGCGCGAGATGAATCTACCGGTCCCTGACCGGGACCGGGCGAGCCACGTCATCGGGCTCGGCCTCGAAGATTCGCTGCGGCATGCCGTGCCGACGCTGGCTCCGGACGGGTATGCCGCGTTCGTAGAGTGTTATCGCCATCATTTCACGACGTGCGAGGATTCGATGCAATTGTTTCCGGGCGTGCGCGAGTTGCTCGTCGACCTGCGGGGCCGCGGACATCGCCTCGCGGTCGCGACCGGCAAGAGCCGCCGCGGCCTGGATCGTGCCCTGGAAGCGGTCGCACTGGTGCAGCACTTCGACGCGACGCGCTGCGGCGACGAGACGCATCCGAAGCCCCACCCCGCGATGCTGCTGGAGCTCCTCGAGGAACTCGCGATCGAGCCGCAGCGCTCGCTCATGATCGGCGATACCTCTCACGACCTGGAGATGGCCCGCAGCGCCGGCGTGCCCGCGATCGGCGTCTGCTCGGGCGCGCACCCGGCGCACTCGTTGCGGGCGCTCGCTCCGCTGGCGTGCCTGCAGAGCGTTGCCGAGCTCGGACAATGGCTGGCGAAGAACGGTTGATCTGCCCATCGGCGGACCTGGCGGACTCGGGCAAGGCCGTGCGCTTTGCGGTCGAGTACTTCGGCGAGCAGGCCCCTGCGTTCGTGCTGCGCTATCAGGGTCGGGTGCATGCCTACCTCAACCGCTGCGGTCACCTGCCGATGGAACTAGACTGGCGGGAGGGCGAGTTCTTCGATTTCGAGGGACGCGATTTGATATGCTCGACGCACGGCGCAACATACGAGGCCGCGACCGGACAGTGTCTGGGCGGCCCGTGCAGCGGCACACCTCTGGTTCGCCTGCGGGTCGAAGAGCGCGACGGAATGGTTTTCTACCTGGGACTCCAAGATGACTGACGACGACGGACGCTGGGAACGAAACGTACTCGAGAAGCTCGCGATGGAAGCGCTCAAGGAGCAGCGGCGCTCGCGCCGCTGGGGCATCTTCTTCAAGCTGCTCACGTTCGCCTACATCACGGTGGCGGTGTTGTTCGCCTTCGACTGGAAGGAACGGCCGGGAGGCGGCCGGCACACGGCGCTGGTCGAGATCACCGGCGTCATCGCACCCGGCACCGACTCGAGCGCGGAGAAGGTCATCACCGCCCTCAACGCGGCATTCAAGGACAAGGGCACGCAGGGCGTAGTGCTGCGGATCAACTCACCGGGCG
>DASYPC010000106.1:0-20269 GCA_036007105.1 Burkholderiales bacterium
TCTTGCGCGCAGCGCGCGCGTACGAATCGGTGCAGCCCATCGCGCTGCCGGACGTCTCGAAGCTCGCTTGAGAAAAGGGTCCTGACCCCTTATTCATGGAGCCTCGCCACTTCGCGTTCTGGCCGCCGGACCTGCCGCGCAGCCTCGCGCCGGCACGCACGACGCTGCATGCGTGCCTGGAGGCCACGGCGCTGCGCTTTCCGGACAGGCCCGCGACGATCTTCCAGGACGAGATCCTTTCGTGGGCGGAAGTTCGCAGGCGCGCGCGCTCGCTCGCCGGCTATCTCCAGGCGGAGTGCGGTGTGCGGCGCGGCGACCGTGTGCTGCTCGACATGCAGAACGGCGCGGAGTGGGTGATCGCGTGCTTCGCGATCCTGCGCGCCGATGCGGTGGCGGTGCCGGTGGCGCCGATGTACGTCGCCGCCGAGCTCGCGCACTATCTCGAGGACAGCGACGCGCGGGTCGCGATCGTAGAGACGGACGTCGCGTCGCGGTTCGACGGGCTGCCGCTCGAGCACCTGATCGTTGCCGGAGAAACCCGGCTTGGCAGCCACGAGCCTTCGACGTCGGTCGCGCGCCCCGGGGATTTATGCCTGATGCCATATACGTCGGGCAGCACCGGCAAGCCGAAGGGCTGCATGCACACGCATGCGACCGCGCTGCATAACGTCGTCGGCTCCGCCATATGGAAGCACGTCACGCCGGATACGGTTGCGCTCGCGACGGCGCCTTTCTTCCACGTCACCGGTCTCGTCCACAGCTTTCTCGCTACTGGGTGGGCAGGCGGCACGATGGTCATCCAGCGGCGCTGGGACCCGCATCTCGCCGCGCAGCTCGTCGAGCGCTATCGCTGCACGCACTGGGACAACGTTCCGACCATGGTGGTCGACCTGCTCTCGCACCCGCAGGCGCTACAGCACGACGTCTCGTCGCTGAAATGGATTTTCGGCGGCGGCTCGGCGATGCCGGAAGCGATCGCGCAGAAGCTCTTCGATGTCTGCGGCGTGCGCTACATGGAAGGCTACGGCATGACCGAGACGATCTCGCAGACGCACATCAACCCGCCGCAGAATGCGAAGAAGCAGTGCCTCGGCATTCCGACGTTCGACACCGAGTCGCTGATCGTCGATCCGGACACGTGCAAGCCGCTCGGTCCCGGCGAGCAGGGCGAGATCGTGGTTCGCGGGCCGCAGCTGCTCACCGGGTACTGGAAGAAGCAGAAGGACTTCAACGACTCGTGGGCGGTCGTCGACGGCAAGCCCTTTTTTCGCACCGGAGATCTCGGCTCCACGGACGACGACGGCTACTTCTACATCTCCGACCGCTTGAAGCGCATGATCAACGCCTCGGGGTACAAGGTCTGGCCCGCGGAAGTCGAGGCCAGGCTCTACAAGCACCCGGCGATCCAGGAATGCTGCATCATCGCCTCGCCCGACGAGCGTCGCGGCGAGACGGTCAAGGCGGTCGTCGTGCTGAAGCCCGGCGCAAGCGCCAGCGCCGACGAGATCCTCGACTGGGCGCGCGGGCAGATGGCGACGTACAAGGCGCCGCGCAAGGTCGAGTTCGCCGCGGCGCTGCCGCGCACCGGCTCCGGCAAGATCCAGTGGCGCGAGTTGCAGGAGAAGGAGTTCGCTCGATAAAGGAGAGACCGTAATGGGCAAAGCCGAAGCAACGATCTATGACCCGCGCACGTTTCAGGCGCTGACGTTCCACGACCGGCTGCCGCAGTTTCGCGATGGCACCGACACGCCTCGCGCCTACCTGGAGCGGGCGATCGAGACGATCGCAGCGCGCGAGCCGGTCGTGAAGGCGTTTGCGCACTTGAACGAATCCGGCGCGCGCGCGGCTGCAGACGCGAGCACGGCGCGCTGGAAAGCGGGCAAGCCGCTCTCCCCGATCGACGGCATGCCGGTCGCCATCAAGGACCTGCTCGAGACCAAGGACATGCCGACCGAGATGAACTGCGAGGCATTTCGCGGCAATTTTCCCAAGCGCGACAACGCAGCGGTCTGGGCGCTGCGCAAGGCGGGCGCCGTGGTGTTCGGCAAGACCGTCACCGCCGAGCTGGGCGGGACTCATCCCGGGCCGACGACCAATCCGTGGGATGCGGCGCGCACGCCGGGCGGCTCGTCTTCCGGCTCGGCCGCCGCGATTGCTGCCGGGATGGTGCCGGCAGCGCTCGGCACGCAGGTTGGCGGATCGGTCATTCGTCCTGCCGCGTTTTGCGGAACGCTCGCGCTGAAGCCGACCCAGGGCGGCATCAACCGCGGCGAGCGCCAGACGACGAGCCAGAGCACCACCGGCGTTCACGCGGGCTCGATCGAAGATGTGTGGCAGGTCGCGATCGAGATCGCGAGCCGCTGCGGCGGCGACCCCGGGCGCCCGGGACTGTTCGGGCCGTCGTCGCCCCCTGCGCCCGCGAAGCCCGAGCGGCTGATCGTTCTCGAGACCGAAGGCTGGGCGCAGCTGGATGACGCGACTCGATCGACGTTCGAGACGCTGCTGGAACAGGTGCGCTCTGCAGGCGTCACGCTGCTGCGCCGCCAGGACCATCCGTGGGTTGAAGCGCTCGAGCAGGCAATCAGCAAAGGCCGCGCGACGTGCAACGCGGCAACGCACTGGGAAAATCGCTGGTACCAGCGCAATCTGCTCGACCAGCATCCCGACGGGCTCAGCGCGCGCGCAAAAGCGACGCTCGCCAAGGCCGAAGGGATGAGCGTGGATGACTACCGGGCCGCGTTGATGGAACGCACCGCCGCCCAGCACCGCCACGCCGCAGTCGCGCCGCTTGCGGATGCGGTGATCACCCTCTCGTGTCCCGGCCCTGCGCCGCTATGGCCGGGCGATGTGCCGCGACAGCCGCTCGCTCCACGCCCCACCGGCGATTTCGTCTTCAATGCCCCGAGCTCGATGCTTTTTGCGCCGGCGCTGACGATGCCGCTACTGAGCGTCGGCGGCCTGCCGGTCGGCGTACAGCTGATGGGCCAGCAGCACGAGGACGCGCGCATCACGGCGCTCGCACGCTGGATGCTCGGCGCGGTGGCGCCCGTTCTTGCGCGCTAGTCCCGTCGTACAGGTGGCATTCGACGATTGCGTCCGCCTGGCGGATCGGCGTCGGCGGCTCGGTGCGGCAGCGGGGCATCACGTGTCGGCAGCGCGGATGGAACGTGCAACCGGCCGGCGGATCGATCGGATCGGGGTACGCAAGGCCGAGTTGCGCATCCGGGATGCCGCGGCCCGGTTCCGGTGTCAGCACCGAATCCAGCAGCGCTCGCGTGTACGGATGCCGTGCCTCGCGAAACAGGCTCTCGGTATCGTTGTCTTCGACGATGCGGCCGAGGTACATGACCGCGACGCGCGTCGCCAGATGCTCGACCACCGCGAGGTTGTGGCTGATCAGGATGTACGTGACGCCGAGCTCGCGCCTCAAGTCGAGCAGCAGGTTGAGGATCTGCGATTGCACCGATACGTCGAGCGCTGAAGTCGGCTCGTCGCAGATCACCAGCTCGGGCTGCATCACCAGCGCGCGCGCAATCGCGACGCGCTGGCGTTGCCCGCCGGAGAGCTGGTTCGGATAGCTCTGCGCGTAGCGGCGCGCGAGCCCGACGAGATCGAGGATCTCGAGCACCCGCTTCTTCTGCTCCGCGGCGCTGCCGACGCGGTGCACGCGCAGCGGCAGCGAGACGATATCGGCGATCGACTGGCGCGGGTTCAGCGAAGAATACGGATCCTGGAAGATCGGCTGCATGCGGCGCGCGCGCTCGAGACGGCTCAGCGTCGCGAGCGGCTTGCCCTCGAGCAGGATCTCGCCGCCGGTCGGCTCGAGCAGGCCGAGCATCATCTTCGCGAGCGTGCTCTTGCCGCACCCGGATTCGCCGACCAGGCCGAGAATCTCGCCCTTCTCTACGCTCAGGGTTACACCGTTCACCGCGCGCAGGGCGCGCGACTTGCCGAACGCGCCGCCGCCGATCCGGAAAGTCCGCTCGACCGCGCGTGTTTCGAGCAGCACGCTCATAGGATGCAGCGGCGCGCATGCCCGCCGCCGGCCGGCCGCAGCGCGATATCGGCTTCGCACTCGGGCTGGCGGAATTCGCAGCGCTCGCGAAAGCTGCATCCCGCGGATACACCTACCAGCGACGGGACCATGCCCGTGATCGAACCCAGGCGGCTGCCGCGCGCGACCTTGCCGGGCACGGGGATGCAACGCATCAGTCCCTTCGTGTATGGGTGCAACGGCTCGCGGAACACGGCCGCGACCGAGCCCTCCTCCACCACCTGGCCGGCGTACATGACCGCGACGCGGTCGGCGATGCGCGCCACGATCCCCAGGTCGTGCGTGATCAGGATCAGCCCCATGCCGAATTCCTTGCGCAGCTCGGCGAGCAGCAGCAGGATCTGCGCCTGGATCGTCACGTCGAGCGCCGTGGTCGGCTCGTCGGCGATGATCAGGTCCGGGTTGCACATCATCACCATCGCGATCATCACGCGCTGGCGCAATCCTCCGGACAATTGGTGCGGATACTGCTCGAGCCGGCTCGCTGCGGCGGTCATGCCGACTTTCTCGAGCAGCAGCACCGCGCGCTCGCGCGCCTCGCGGCGCGTGACCTTGCGGTGGCGCAGCAGCATCTCTTCCATCTGGTTGCCGACCGTGTAGCACGGATTGAGCGAAGTCATCGGCTCCTGGAAGATCATCGCCATCCGGTTGCCGCGCAGATCCGACAGCGCCGACGCCGGCGCGCTCATCAGGTCGATGCCGTCGAGCACCAGCCGGCTTGCGATGCGCCGCGCACGGCGCGGCAGCAACCCCATCACGGCGAGCGCGGTCAGCGATTTGCCGCAACCCGATTCGCCGACGATGCACAGCGTCTCTCCGCGCTCGACGTGCAGGGAAACGCTGCGTACCGCATGCAGCGTTCCGGCCGCAAGCGGAATCTCGACCGCGAGATCCCGGACTTCGAGCAGCGCGCTCAGTTGCGATTCTCCGGCGCGGCGAGGTCGCGGATGCCGTCGCCGAGCATGTTGACCGACAGCACGAGGACCGACAGCGCGATGCCGGGGATCACGATCACCCAGGGCTCGAACAGCAGGTGCTGGCGGCCTTCCGCGATCATCAGGCCCCATGAGGGCAGCGGCGGCTGCACGCCGAGCCCGAGGAACGACAGCGCCGCCTCGAGCAGGATCGCATGCGCCACCTCGAACGTCGCGACGACGATCAGGCTGCTCATCACGTTGGGCAGCACCTCGGTCAGGATGATCCGCGGTGTCGATGCGCCGACCGCCTGCGCGGCGACGACGAAGTCGAGCGAACGAACCTGCTGCGTCGCGCTTCGCATCACGACGGCGTAGCGGTCCCAGAGCAGCAGGCCGAGCACCGTGATCACCACGACGAGCGAACCGCCGATCACGGAAACCACGGCGAGCGCGACCAGGACCACCGGCATCGACAGGCGCACCGCAAGCACGTAGCAGATCAGCGCATCGACACGGCCGCCGAAATACCCGGCGGTGACACCGAGCACCGCGCCGATCAGGCCCGAGATCAAGGCCGTCAGCAGGCCGATCATCAGCGACACCCGGGCGCCGTACATCACGCGTGACAGATAGTCGCGCCCGAGTCCATCGGTGCCGAGCGGATGCGCCCACGATCCGCCCTCCATGAAGGCGGGCGGCACCAGCCGGTTGCCGAGGTCCTGCGCGTACGGATCGTACGGAGCCACCAGGGGCGCCGCGAGCGCCATCAGCACGATGAGCCCGAGGATGACGCCGGCGATGACGAATCCCTTGTGCTGCTGCATGCGTCGCGATCCGCCGCCCGGCGCGATGGTCGCGAGATCGACATCGGCCGTCGAGACTGCGGGCAAGCTGGCGGGGTTCGTCATGGCGCGCCTCAGCCCGTGCGGATGCGTGGATCGAGCCACGCGTTGATCAGGTCGGAGGCGAACGTCAGCCAGACATAGAACATCGAGACGAGCAGCAGCACCGCCTGCACGACCGGGAAATCCTGCCGGCTGATCGACTCCCACGCGAGCTGGCCGATCCCTTGCATCGCAAACACCGTCTCGATCACGACCGAGCCCGACAGCATCAGTCCGAACTGCACCGAAGCCAGCGCCACGACCGGAATCACGGCATTTCGCAGCGCATGCTTGAAGAGCACCGTCCGGTGCGGAAGCCCCTTCGAGTACGCCGTGCGAATGTAGTCGGTGGCGAGGACTTCGAGCATCCCGGAGCGCGTCAGCCGCATCACCGCAGGGGTCGAGTAGTAGCCGAGGACGAAGCTCGGCAGAATGAAATGCTGCCAGGTGTCCGTGCCGCTCATCGGCAGCCAGCGCAGGACCAGGCCGAACAGGATGATCAGCAGCAGCCCCAGCCAGAACGTCGGCAGCGCCTGCCCGAGCACGGCCAGCGTCATCGCCACGCGATCGATCAGCGTGTTCGGTCGCAACGCCGCGAGCACCCCGAGCGGAATCCCGATCACGAGCGAGATGACGAGACCCCAGCACGCGAGCGTAAGCGTCACCGGCAGGCGTTCCTTGAGCAGGGTCCAGACCGGCTCGGGGTAGTAGAACGAACGTCCGAAATCACCTACTGCTGCGCGTGTTGCCCAGTCCCAGTATTGCGACAGGATCGGCCGATCGAGGCCGAGCTGGGCGCGCAGGCGTGCGATGTCTTCGCCGCGGGCGGATTCGCCGCCGAGCGCAGTGGCGAGATCGCCCGAGACCCGCAGCAGCATGAACGCGACAAAGGAGACGGTGACCGCAACGAGCGCTGCGACCAGCAGCTTGTGGAGCGTGTACTTGAGCATGCAGCGCGGTGCGTGGCGGGCGCGGCAGCCGGTGCGCGGGCTACTTCCAGCTCGCGCGGTACATGTGCGGAATCTCGTCCGGCGTCGGCTGGAAGCGCAGCTCGTCCGTCATGACGTAGAAATAGACATACGACCACAGCGGCACCCAGTACGCATTGCGTGCGATCAGCGCGTGCGCTTCGTCGTACATCGCCAGGCGTTTCGGCACGTCGACTTCCGCGCCGGCCTTCTTCAGCAACTCCACCAGCTGCGCGTCCTGCGTCGTGTCATCCGGCCCCTTCATGAAGAAGTACCCGGTCGAATTCGCCACGTCGCTGATCGAGGCCGAGCCCCAGGTCATGAAGTTGAACGGGATCTCGCCCTTGCGCACCTTGTCGCGCAACGGCGCGTATTGCAGCCACTGCAGCTTCGCGCGGATGCCGACCTTCGCCAGGTCTCCCATGATCGCCTCGGCCAGCTGCCGGTCGCGGTAGCCGTAGAAGTCCACGTCGAAGCCGTTCGGATAGCCGGCCTTCGCCAGCAGCTGCTTCGCCTTGGGCGGGTTGTAGTCGTACTTCGGCGCGCCTTTCGATGCGCAGCCGACCTGGCTCGGATAGCAGGTGAGATCGAGCACCGTGCCGCCGCCTTGCAGGCTCTGCGAGATCGCCTTGCGATTGACCGCGTGCGCGATCGCCTGCCGGACTTCGAGCTTGCGCACCGGATCGGCGGCCGCACCCGGCCGGCCGGTGATGTCGAACTGCAGATAGCCGTAGCGCATGGTGTCGCCCACCGTGACGTGCAGCCCCCGCCGCCCCTTCAGCTTCTCGGCCTGGTCCTTGGGTACGCGCCAGATGAAATCCGCGTTGCCGGCCATCAGCTCGGCGATCTGCGTGTTGTGCTCCGGCACGAAGCGCATCACGATCTTGCCGATCTTCGCCTGCCCGCGCACCCCGCCGAAGTACTCCTTGTAGCGCTCCATGACGATCTGCTTGCCGCGCACGACCTCGGTCACGCGGTAAGGACCGGTGCCGACCGGCGCCCGGCTCATGCCCTCCGAGCCTTGCGCTTTCGTGTAGGCCGCCGGAAAGATCGGCACGCTCGACTCGAGAAAAGCCATTGCGGCGGCGAAGGGTTCCTTCAGATGCAGGCGGGCGGTAAAAGTGTCGACCTTCTCGGCATTCTTGACCCAGTCGGTGCGCGAGCGCGCCGCAACCTTCGTGTTCTGTGGATCGTTTTGCCAGTTGAATGTGAAGACCACGTCGTCGGCCGTCAGCAAATCGCCGTTGTGGAATTTCACGCCGGGGCGCAGCTTCACTTCGATCGTGGTCGGGTTGATGAAGGTCACCGAGCTCGCGAGGTGCGGCTTGAACTCGCCGGTCGTCAGGTCGCGCTCGATCAGCGTGTCCCAGACATGCTTGGCGAGGACGACGCCTTCGCGGTTCGTCTGTGCGTAGAAGTCGTAGGTCGGCGGCTCGAACTCGGTGAGCCAGAGCAGCGTGTCGTTCTTCTTGCCTGCCCGCGCCGGATCGCCGGAAAGAGCGAGCAGCGCAGCGATCGCACTGAGCCCAAGGAACTGCCGAAGGTGTGACGTCACTCTCATCGGATCCTCCCCCGAGTACCCACGGCCATCATACACGGCATAAGATATCGCCATGACCCGACGAATCCTGATCGCGCAGTTCGCGCACGAAACCAATACGTTTTCGCGCTTGCCGACGACGCTCGACGACTATCGCCGCCGCTGGCTGCTGGAGGGCGACGAGATCGCGCCGCGCTTTCGCGGCACGCGGACCGAGATCGGCGGGCTGCTCGACTATGCCGAGAAAGCAGGATGGCAGCTCGTGCCCACGGTCGCTGCGAATGCCACCCCGTCCGGCAAGCTCACACGCGAGTGCTGGGAGACGATTCGCGACAAGATCGTGGCGCTCGCTCGCGGCGCTGGCTCCCTTTCTGGGGCGGTGCTCGCGCTGCACGGCGCCATGGTCAGCGAGACCGAGGACGACGCCGAAGGCGCGTTGCTCGAAGCGCTGCGCGGCGTGCTCGGCGCGAGCGTTCCGATTGTCGTCACGCTCGACCTGCACGCCAACGCGACGCCGCGCATGGCGAAGCACGCCAACGCGCTGATCAGCTATCGAACCTATCCGCATACCGATCAATACGAGCGGGCACAGCAGGCGGCGGCACTGCTCGATCGAATCGTCGCCGCCAGCGCGAAAGCGCAGACCGTTCTGGTGCAGCCGCCCACCCTTGTCGGCGCCGATCACGGCCGCACGGTGCAGCCGGGGCCGATGCGCGACCTGCTCGCGATGGCCGAGCGCTTCGAGCAGGAACAGGGGATTCACGTGGCCAGCATCCAGGCCGGCTTCATGCCGGCCGACATCGAATGGGCCGGCCCTTCGGTTGCGGTATCCCACGATCCGGCGCGTGCCGATCGCGCGCGAGCGATTGCAAATGAATTATCGCGAGAGATCTGGCGGCGGCGAGACGAGGAAACGATCACCTATCGCAGCATCGACGAAGCGATGCGCGCGGTGAAGGCTGATCCCGGCGGCGGACCGCTGGTGATCGCCGATGGCACCGACAACCCGGGCGGCGGCGGCTACGGCGATGCGACGAACCTTCTACGCGCGCTGATCGCAGCCGACGCGCAGGATGGGGCAGTGGGCCACATTTACGAGCCCGCCACCGCGCAAGTTGCGACCGCGGCCGGTGCAGGAAAGACGGTGCGCGTCCGCCTCGGCGGTCGCATCGATCCGGCTTTCGGCGCGCCGATCGAAACCGAAGCGCTCGTTCAATCCGTGTCCGACGGCTCGTTCATCAACGACGGCCCGATGGGCAAGGGCGTGCGCACTGAGATGGGACCGACCGCGGTGCTGCGCATCGGCGGCATCGAGGTGATCGTGATCAGCAATCGCCTCCAGAACACCGATCTGCAGACGTTTCTCAGCCAGGGGATCGACCCCCGGCAGCGGCGCGTGGTGGTGGTGAAAAGCGTCCACCATTTCCGCGCCGCCTACGCGCCGATCGCACGCGAGGTGATGATCGTCGATTCCGGCGCGCTCTGCACGCCGGATCCGAAGCGCCACGCGTACCAGCGCCTGCGCCGGCCGATCTGGCCGCTCGACGAATTCCCGGGGGAAAAATAGGGACGGACCCCATTTTTTAGTCACACGACGGACGCCGCCCGTGATAGGCGTCCTCCAGGACTTTAAGCACGTGCTCGTAGACGGGCGGCCGCGGATTCGGATACGGACTCTCGGTGGCGATTTTTGCCGCGCGCGCAAGCCCGTCCTCCGGCATGCCGATTTCGGCAAGCTTCATCTTCAGGCCGAGCTTCACCTCGAGGTCGTAGAGCGCATTGGCAACGTCATGGGCGCCGAGCGCGCGCGCGATCCGGCGCATCGCATCGGGCGCCGCATCGCGGTTGTAGCGAAGCGCATGCGGCAGCACGATCGAGTGCGTCTCGGCGTGCGGGAGGTTGAACGTGCCGCCCAGCACGTGGCACAGCCTGTGATGCAGCCCGAGGCTCGTCGTGGCGAAGGACGAGCCCGCAAGCCACGCTCCGTAGAGCGCTTCGCTCCGCGCATCGAGGTCGGCGGGCGCAGCCACGACTCGCGGCAGCGCATTCGCGATCGCGCGGATCCCCTCTTCCGCAAGCAGCATGCTGACCGGGTTAGCGTCGTGCGCATAGAGCGCCTCGACGCAATGCGCCATCGCGTTCATGCCGCTCGCCGCCGACGTCGCGGCCGGCAGCCCGAGCGTCAGCTCGGGATCGTAGACGACGGTTTTCGGCAGCATGCGCGCGTCGCGCTGCGTCTTTTTCTCTCCGCCCTCGGTCATGCCGACGACTGCAGTCATCTCCGAGCCGGAATACGTCGTCGGCACCGCGATCACCGGCAGGCCCGAGGTCAGCGCGATCGCCTTGCCGAGACCGATCGTCGAGCCGCCTCCCCACGCGATGCAGCAGTCGGCGCGAAGCTCTTCGGCAACGCGGCGCGCGTCGGCCGCGATCTCCACCGGCACGTGCATGGTCGCCCGGTCGTAGATTCCGGCGAGGCGTTCGCCGAGACCTGCCAGGCGCGTGCGCACGCTCGCGCTGCGGCCGGGCGTGACGAGGAGCAGCGCGCGCTTCGCGCCGAGCCGGTCGATTTCCTCTGCGAGGCGGGCGACTGCGCCCGCGCCGAACACTACGCGCGACGGCGCGCCGGCGTAGACGAACGAGCGCACGTCACTGCGCCACGAGATTGTTGTCGCGGATCACTTTTCCGAGCGTATCGGAGGCGTTCTGCACCCAGCGCAGGAATTCTTCGGGTGTGCTGGCGACGATCTCGAATCCCTGGTCGACGAACTTGCCGCGCACTTCGGGGACCTGCAGCGTGCGAACCGTGTCGCGATGCACACGCGCCACGACGTCGCGCGGCGTGCCGGCCGGAGCGAGGATGCCGAACCAGGAGATCTGCTCGAAGCCGGGGTAGGTTTCCGAGAGCGTCGGCACGTCCGGGAGCTGCGGCACGCGCTGGCGGCTGCCCACCGCGATCGGCTTCACCTTGCCGGACTTGATGTGCGGCAGCATCGGCGGCATCGAGAAAAAGGAAATATTGATTTGCTGGCTGAGCAGCGCCTGGATCATCGGGCCGCCGCCCGAATAGGCGACGTGGGTCATCTTGATGCCACCGTGCCGCTCGAGGATCAGCGCCGCGAGGTGGTTCGAGCTCCCCGAGCCCGGGGTCGCGTAGGTCACCTTCTCCGGATTGGCCTTCGCGTAGGCGACGATGTCCTGCAGGTTGCTCGGCGCGAAGCTCGTCACCGCGACCAGCGCGCTCGGCGAAGTCATCATCAGGCTGATGTGCTCGAACGACTTGAACGGATCCGGCGCCGCCTTGAACAGATGGTGATTGGTCGCATGGGTGTCGAACACCATGAGCAGCGTGTAGCCGTCCGGCGCGGCCTTGGCCGCCTCCGCGGCACCAACCGCGCCTGCCGCGCCGCTGCGGTTCTCGATCAGGATCTGCTGGCCGAGGTGCTCCTGTAACTTGGGCTGCATGATGCGTGCGACCAGGTCCGTGGTTCCGCCGGGCGGGAAAGGAACGATGATGCGCACCGGTTTCGACGGATACGCCTGCGCGAGCGCGAGGCAGGGAGCAAACAGCAGGATGGCGAGCGTTCTTTTCAACTTCCCTCCCCCGAACCGATGTTCATGACGCCGATCGTGCAGCCGACGGCAAAGATCGGGATCGGCTCGTAGAACCAGATTTCGCCCTTCGCGCCGTTCGCGGCGGCGGCCGCGGCGACGAACGTGCGGATCTCGAACCCGCCCTGCCCCGCATCACGGTAGGTATCCTCGTCGGTATACGAGACGAGCGCCTCGCGCTCGTTCTGCGACCAGCGCCGCAGGAACTCGCGGTCCCATGCCTCGTTGATCTTTCCCGAGTCGGGGGTCGCGGGCCAGTGCGAGATTCCGCCGGTTGCTACGATCGCGATCCGCTCCGGCACCGAATCGCAGGCTCGGCGCAGCGCTTCGCCGAGCGCCCACGCGCGCGTCAGCGGCGACAGCGGCGGCCCCTGGCAGTTGATGTTGACCGGAATCACCGGGACGTCGTAGCGCGGGGTCAGAAAGTGCAGCGGCACCATGATGCCGTGATCGAACTTCCACTCTTCGGCGTACGCGAGGTCGACCTCGCGCAGGATCGAGGCGATCAACCGGCGCGAAAGCTGCGCATTTCCCGGAATGCGCGTTCGAGGAATCGCGAGCCATTTCTCATCCTCGATCGGGCCCTCGTAGTACTCGGCCATGCCCATCGCGAATGCGGGCATGTTGTTCATGAAGAAATTGGCGAAATGCTCGGCGGCGACGATCACCAGCGCATCGGGCCGCTTTGCCTCGATCGCTTCGCGCATGCGCGCGAAGTGGCCGTAGAACGCTTCGCGCGCGCGCGGCTCGGCGCGTGCGGCGCGTCCGGTGATCCCCGGCCCATGGCTGCAAACGCCGATGAAGACGGCGCTCACGCCGCAGGTCCCGTCGTCATCGCGTAAAGGCCGGCGCGCACCGGTCCGTGGCGCGCAACACCCTGGCGCATCGCTTCCAGGTACTCGTTCCACTCCAGCCCGATCAGCGCCCCGTAGTGCATCAGGATCTGGCCATTCACGCCGAGCACATACAGCAGGCCCACATCCCGCGCGCGGATCGCCGCACGTTCCTCTTCGCTCAGGTCGTACTCGGACAGAAGCCCTTCGAGGTCGTCGCGGAAGCGGCGCTGCACCGCGGGGTCGCGATTCAGCTGGTAGAGGAACTTCTGCACGTAGTACAGGCTCATCGGCGCGATTGTAGTCACTCCCGGCATAATCGGCCGATGCCGGCGCCTGTTTCGCTCGCGCAGATACACGTCCATTCGCTGCGCTTGCGCAACGGCGCCGAGGCACTGGTCGCGCGCGTCGTGACCGCCGACGGAGTTCCGGGCTTCGGTTTCTCGCTGGGGTCCGAAGCTTTCCCGGCGCGCGACATGGCGGCGTGGGATGCGCTCGCGCGCAGTCGCAACGTCCCGCTCTACGCGCTATTCGGAACCAAGCTGCGCGAGTCCGTCGCGATCGAACGCGGCAAACCCGGCGGTCCGCCGCAGATCGACCCGTTCGAGCTCGGTTCCATCGAGGCGGTGCGCTCTCGCGTACGGTCGAACGAAACGTGTTTTCTTGTTGCAGCCCATGCGCACCCGTGGGAACTCTCGTTCTGCGCCGCTCTCGCGGCAACCCTGCCGGGGGAAATCAACATCACGGTTGCCGAAGCGCCCAAAGCCAGCTCCATTACCGTGTCCGATGCACCCGGCATCGACATCGATTGGTCGCTCGAGCCGGGCTTTGCCGGGTTGCGCTGGATCTAGGGACGATCACCCCCACACCTCGCGCGCGACCTCTACGATTCGCTCGAGCTTGCGCCACTGCTCGTCGTACGAGAGCAGGTTGCCGTGATGCGTCGACGAAAAGCCGCACTGCGGAGAAAGGCACAGGCTCTCGAGCGGCACGTAGCGCGCCGCCGCGTCGATGCGCCGCTTGAGCGTGTCCTTGTCCTCGAGCTCGCCGACCTTCGTGGTGACGAGGCCGAGCACGACTTTCTTGCCTTGCGGAGCGAAGCGCAGCGGGGCGAAGTCGCCGGCGCGCTCGCTGTCGAACTCCATGAAGAACCCGTCCACCTGCGCCGAGAAAAGCGCCTCGACGACCGGCTCGTAGCCGCCCGCGGCGACCCAGGTGCTCTTGAAGTTCCCGCGGCACGTATGCATCGTGACCGTCATGCCCGCAGGCCGCTCGGCGAGCGCCGCGTTGATCGCATCCGCATAGGTCCGCACCAGCCGGCCCGGATCGTCGCCGCGCTCGCGCATCGCGGCGCAGAACTTCGCATCGCACAGGTACGCAAAGCTCGTGTCGTCGAGCTGCAGGTAGGTGCAGCCAGCGGCGGCGAGATCGCGGATTTCGTCGCGATAGGCCTGCGCGACGTCGTGCCAGAACTCGTCCAGATCTGGATAGGCGTCGCGACTGATGCCGGCGCGCCCGGGACGCATGTGCAGCATCGCCGGCGCGGGGATGGTTTGCTTCGCGGTGCGCTTCGTCGCCTCCTTCAGGAAGCGGAACGGCTCGACGAAGACCGGGCGCGTGCGCCGCACCTTCGCGGTGATGCGCAGCATCGGCGGCTGCTCGTCGGCGTTGTGAAATCCCACGACCAGCGGCGCCGAGTAGGATTCGACGCCTTCGAATCCGGTGAGGAAGTCGACGTGCCACCAGTCGCGTCGAAATTCCCCGTCGGTCACGGACATGAGACCGATCGCCTCCTGGCGCTCGATGGCGTGCCGGATCGCCGTAGCCTCGACCTGCCGCAGCGCCTCGCTCGAGATCTCGCCGCGCTTCGCCCGCGCTCGCGCCTCGCGCAGCTCCGGCGGGCGCAGCAGGCTGCCGACCTGGTCGGCGCGAAACGGCGGCTTCATTTCCGCTTCTTGCTGCGCGCTTTCAGTTTCTTCGCCGGCTGCTTGCGCACCCCTTCGGGCCGCAGCACGAAGTCGTAGCTGCATTCGTAGTCGCCGGACTTTCCCTTCTTGAAATCGACGATCAGCGATTGCTTGACGCCGAACACCGCGTCGGAGCCGAGATACGGGTCGCCTTTGACGAACAGGTGCGTGACGAGCGTATCAAAGCCGGACGCGGAGATCTTGAAGTGCAGATGCCCGGGGCGCATCGGGTGGCGGCCGGTCGCGGTCAGCACCCGCCCGACCGGCCCGTCGTGCGGCACCGGATAGCTGCTCGGCTTCACGCAGCGAAACCAGAATTTGCCGTCGGCGCCGGCGCGAAAACGTGCACGCGCGTTGTGCTCGCCCGGTTTCTGCACGTCGTAGAACCCGTCGCCTTGCGCTTCCCAAACGTCGAGAACCGCGCCGGCGACCGGCCTGCCCTGCATATCCTTCACCGTTCCGCTCACGGCGCAGGGCTCGCCGGGTGTTCCCGGCCGCGCGATGTTCGCGCCCATCTGCATCTGCGGGGCGCCCTCGACGAAGAACGGACCGAGAACCGTCGACTCGGTCGCGTTGCCGACCTTGCCGTAGTTGATGAAGTCCACCAGCATCGACACGCCCGTGGTGTCGGAAAAGAGAATCCACTCCTGACGCTTTTCGTCGCACCACTTGCCGGTTTCCGTCAGGAACTGGATCCCCTGGAACCATTCCTCCTGCGTCGGCTTGACCTCGCGAACGAAACCATGCAAGTGGCGGATGAGGCTGCCGACGACTTGTTTGACGCGCGCATCGGGCGCTTTCCCGATGCGTCGCAGAGCCTCGGCAGTCAGCGTCTGTGCGTTGAAGTTACGGTTCGCCATGCGCACCTCCGGTCGTGGCGCCGAATGCTAACATCGCGAAAACCCGTGGACATTCTTTTCGCTTCGACAAGCGAGCCGGCCGCTCGCTGGATTCCCGGGCTGGAAAAGGCCCTGCCGCAGGACCGCTTCGTGCTGCAGCCGGCGCCGAGCGTCGACGTGGCGCTGGTCGCGCAGCCTCCGCCGCATACGTTCGAGCGCCTGCCGAACCTGAAATTCGTGCAGTCGCTGTGGATGGGCGTCGAACAGCTGCTGGCCAACCGGGCGTTGCCGCGCCATGTTCCCGTCGCGCGGCTGCTCGATCCGGGCATGATCGCGGCAATGACCGAAACGGTGCTCGCGCACGTGCTCGACTGGCATCGGCTGCATTTCCTTTACCGCGCGCAGCAGGCGGAGAGAACCTGGCAGCCGCTGCCGCAGGTGCTAGCGGGCGAGCGCTGCATCGGGATCCTCGGACTCGGCGCGCTCGGCTCGGTCGTTGCTCAGACACTCTACGTGCGCGGATTTCAGGTGCTCGGCTGGAGCCGGCGGCCGAGGCTGGTCACCGGCATCGAATGCCTTACCGACTTCGGCGAGGTGCTCGCGCGCAGCGACCTCGTCGTGTGCCTGCTGCCGCTCACGGGGCAGACGCGCGGCATCCTTAACGTGCAGGCGTTCTCGCTGATGCCGGAGGGCGCGTGCCTGATCAACGTCGCGCGCGGCGGGCACGTCGTGGAGAAAGACCTGATCGCGGCGCTCGATTCCCGCTGGATCACGCATGCCTACCTGGACGTGTTCGAGACCGAGCCGCTGCCGCCCAATCACCAGCTGTGGGCGCATCCTCACGTGACGATCACGCCGCACGCCGCGGCGCTCACCGACCCGCGGACCGCGCTGCCGAAAATCGTCGAGAACGTCGAGCGCGTGCGCCGCGGCGAAACGCCGCAGGGGCTGGTCGATCGCGCCGCCGGTTACTGATCCACCCTCAAAACCGCAGGCTCAATCCCAGCAGCGAAGCGCTGCGCGCGGTGAGCTGCACGCCATTGACGTGCTGATGGATGGGGATTTGGTGGAACGCATAGAGCCGCGCGTCCTTCGTGATCGCAACGCTGAAGCCGGGGCTGAGAAACCAGGACGTTCCGCCGCTATCGTCGGGCTCCGCGTTCACGCCTGAATCGCGGCTGCGAAAGAGCCCGTTCACCTGCAGCATCAGGCTGAGCGATTCCATCGCGTCGTAGCGCAGGCCGGCGTCGATCGACAGGCGTCGCCCCGGCTTGAACCCATCGTTCGAGTTGACCGGCACCTGCGCCGTCGCCTGCACGAACCACGACAAGTCCTTCATCGGAAGCAGCTGCGCGTAGTACGCACCCAGCAGCGCGTCGGTCGTGCCGGTGCCGGGCTGCAAGGAGCGCTCTGCGAGATCGCCGCTTGCGTTGCGAACGTCGGTGCGCCCGGTCGGTAGCTTGAGCCCGAAGCTCAAACCGACGGTGCCGAGCTTCGGGGTGTCGCGGTCCTCGAACGTGGCGAGCCGGTAGCGCCCGAGCACGCGCGCATCGCCCGCGTCGCTGAAGTCCCAGGACTCCGGTAGCGGCTGACCGTGATGGTTGTGGATGTGAAAATGGCTGCGGTCCACGTAGGGAAGTGCAAGGGAGACTGCCCAGTCGACGTTGAACGTATAGTCAAACGTCGCCAGCCAGTTGCGGTTTTTCGTGAACACTTCGTCGTGGTGGCGCGGGAGCTGGCCCACTGAAATCCGGTCGCTTCCGGCCTGCGGCTGGTCCTGCGTAATCCGTTCGTAGCGCAGGTCGAGCCGCCAGCCGGGCTCGGCCCACGCGCCGTGCGCATCCCAATTCGTATTGATGGTGCAGAACGCGGAGCCGCAGGTAGCGAGCGCGCCGGGTGCCGCAAGCAACACGCAGCACAACGCAACATATCTGACAAACGCCTTCATGGTGCCTCCCGAAAAAATTCCGCCGCGCCGGATGGCGCGCCGAGACTTCGGATTTCAGGAGGCGACGGGAGGCGCGCGCGGTTGCGCGGGGCGATACGGCGGTGATTCGTGCTCTGCAACGCGAACTGCAACGATCCGCGCCGCAGGGACGGTCCCGATCAGGTGCGGCGACGCGGCGGCGGGCAGCGCCGCCGACCGATCGCCGCCGAACACGCACATCTTGCAATGCTCGTGATGCGCAGCCGAGCGCTGTTCGACCGGCGTATCCGTCGCCGGCAATTCGATGTAATGCGTGATTCCTTCGATCGTGCACACCGGAACCTGCGCGCCCGGCACCCGGGGCTTCGCCTGCGAAATGAGCGGCCAGAGCGCGCTCAGCGCCATCGCGATCATGGCGAGCAGCGCGGCGACCCGGTTGCGGTAGAGCGGCATCGGGCAGCAGTCTAACGCAACGAACTACCGGGCAAGGTAGCCCGAATCCACCGGCAGCGTAACCCCCGTGATGCAGCGCGCGGCCGGGCTGGCGAGAAAGACAATGGCGGCCGCGATGTCGCCGACTTCGGGAAGCACGCCGAGCGGCGTGTGCCCCATGACGACCTTCAGCAGCTCGGGGTTGCGGAAGATCGGCGCGGTGAGGTCGGTGCGAACGAACGTCGGCGCGACCGCGTTCACCCGGATTGCGTGCGGCGCAAGCTCCAGCGCAAGCGCCCGCGTCAGGTTCACCACCGCTCCCTTCGAAGCCTGGTACGCCGGGTTCGGAAACAGCCCGCCCGAGAAACCCATGATCGACGCGAGATTGACGATCGCGCCGCCGCCTCTTTCCTTCATCGCGCGCGCCGCAATGCGCGAGCAGAGGAAGAGCCCGCGCAGGTTCACGCCGAGCACGCGATCCCAGTCTTCGCTCGTGATGTCAAAGGCGGTCTTGCGGACGGCGATGCCGGCGTTGTTGACGAGAACGTCGAGCCCGCCGAGCGCTTGCAGGGCCGCGCCGATCCCGCGCTCGACCGCAGCTTCGTCGCTTACGTCCGCCACGATGATGCCCTCGCCCGGCTCGATGTCGATCCGCGCGACTTTCGCGCCCGCGGCGACGAGCAATTCCGCAGTCGCCTTGCCGATTCCGCGCGCGGCGCCAGTGACGAGCGCGGTCTTTCCTTTCAGCTCGAAGAGGTCCATCGGGGCTGTAGTATAGGCGGATGCACGACTTCGTCATTCGAAACGCGCTGCTGCTCGACGGGCTCGGGAGTGCTCCCGTGCACGGCGATCTGGCGGTGCGGGAAAGCCGCATTGCCGCAATCGGGCGCGACCTCGGCGCGGCGCGCGAAACGCTCGATGCCGGCGGCCTCGCGCTGATGCCGGGCATCATCGACAACCATACCCATTACGATGCGCAGCTCACCTGGGACCCGGCGGCCTCGCCGTCGCCGGGGCTCGGCGTCACCACCGCGATCATCGGCAACTGCGGCTTCACGATCGCGCCGTGCCGCGTGCGCGACCGCGAGCGCATCATGCGCAACCTCACGCAGGTCGAGGGCATGGCGCTCGACGTGCTGCGCGCCGGAATCCGCTGGGAGTTCGAGACGATTCCCGAATACTTCACGATGCTCGAGCGGCACGGCACCGTGCTCAACATCGCCGGGTTCGTCGGCCACTCGTCGGTGCGCACCTATGTGATGGGCGACGACGCGCCGCGCCGTGCAGCAAGCGATGCCGAGATCGAGGCGATGCGGCAGATCGTGCTGGAGGGCATGCGCGCGGGCGCAATCGGATTCGCGACCAGCACTTCGCCTGCACACAACGGCGAAGGTGGCATCCCGATGCCTTCGCGCCTCGCCGACGAAAAAGAGATGCGCGCGCTCGTCGGCTGCCTGAAGGAGGCGGGCCGCGGCGTGTTCATGCTCACAAAAGGCAGCCAGACCTCGATGCCGTTCCTCGAAGAGCTCGCCGCCGATTGCGGCCGGCCCGTCGTGGTCGCCGCCCTGCTTCACGACAGCACGAATCCGCACGTGGTATTCGACGCACTGGAGGCGATCTCGGCTGCGCGTACGCGCGGGCGCAGGATGGCGGGGGCGATGTCCTGCTGCCCGCTGACGATGGATTTCACGCTGCAAAGTCCCTATCTGCTCGAAGGGCTCGCCGCCTGGAAGCCGGCGATGGCGCTGGGCGGAGACGCATACCGGGCGAAGCTCGCCGAGCCGGCCTTTCGCGACGCCGTGCGCGCCGAGATCGCGAGCCCGGCGACGTTCCGCGTCTTCAACGGCGAATGGGACAAGATGCAGGTCGTGGAAACCGTGCGGCCCGAGCATGCGGGCTACGAGCACCAGTCGCTCGCCGCGCAAGCCGGCACCGATCCCCTCTCCTTCATGCTCGACCTGGCGCTCGCCGAGGACCTCGATACGGTGTTCACGGCACTGCTTCTCAATTCCGACGAGGAGGCGGTCGCCCGCATGCTGCGCCATCCGGCGAGCCTGGTGTCGCTGTCGGACGCGGGTGCCCACCTGACGTTCTTCAACGACGCCGGCGTCGGGCTGCACTTGCTCGGGCACTGGGTGCGCGAGAAAGGGGCCCTGACGCTCGCCGACGCGGTGCGCAAGCTCACCGGCGACGTGGCCGCGTTGTTCGGAATCCAGGAGCGCGGCATCCTGAAAGCCGGGCATCGCGCGGACCTGCTGCTCTTCGACCCCGCACGAGTAAACCGCGGCCCCAAGCA
>DASYPC010000107.1:0-7249 GCA_036007105.1 Burkholderiales bacterium
GATCATCTTTCTGATCACGATCCCGGTGGTCACCGCGACCATACCGGTCGCGCTCCCCAAGGAGACCAATCAGCCGACGCAGACCAAGCCGGAGAACGTCGTCATCGCCGTCAACAAGGACGGCGATGTGTTCTGGAACGAGCAGCTCGTCCCCGACGAACAGACATTGCTGGACAAGCTGAAGGCGGTGGCGGTGCTCAAGCCGCAACCCGAAGTGCACATCCGCGGCGATCACGCCGGGCGGTACGAGTTCGTCGGGCGAGTCGTGTTCACCTGCCAGCGCGCAGGGATCCTGAAGGTCGGGTTCATCACCGAACCCCCGGTGAAGGGCGGCTGAGGCACGAGGAGGCCGAACCATGTCCATGAACGTAGGAAACGCCGGGGCTCGCGAACCGGAAGTGATGATCGACATCAACACCACACCGCTGATCGACGTGATGCTTGTGCTGATCATCATGCTGATCATCACCATCCCCATCCAGACGCACGCGGTGAAGCTCAACATGCCGATCGGCAATCCGCCGCCGCCGCTGGTGCCGCCGGAGGTGGTCACGATCGAGGTCGATTTCGACGGCACGCTGATCTGGAACGGCCAGATTCTGCAGAATCGCGCCGAGCTGGAGGCGCGCCTGCGGGGCGCGGCCGACATGCCGGTCCAGCCGGAGGTGCATTTGCGCCCCAACAAGCTCGCGAAATACGAGTACGTGGCGATGGTGATGGCCTCGGCGCAGCGCCTGGGCGTCACGAAGATCGGACTGATCGGGAACGAGCAGTTCATACGCTGATCTAACGAGCATGAGACCCCTCCATTATCTGATCGTCGTTCTTTTCACCGGCTTGATCGGTACCGCTGTCAACGGCCAGGGACCTTCGGTCCGTCCCGAGATCGGCAAGCCCATCCAGGCTGCTTCGGACCTGATCAAGGCCAAGCGCGGCAAGGAAGCGCTCGCCAAGGTGCGCGAGGCGCAGGCGGTGAGCAACAAAACCGCGTACGAGGCGTACCTGATCGACCGCGTCCTGGGCCTCGCCTCCGCCGCGGCCGGCGACCCTTCGGGCGCGGCGCGGGCGTTCGAGAGTGTCATTGCGTCATCCGCCATACCGGAAGGCGAGAAGCGCCAGTTTCTCGCCGCCGCCGCGGGCCAGCATTACGCCGCAAAGGAGTACGGCAGGGCGGCCGAGCTCGCGGGCCGATACCTGCGCGACGGCGGCGGGGACGGCTCCGTACGGACGATCTACGTACAGGCGCTTTATCTCAGCAACAATTTTGCCGGCGTCGCGAAGGCGCTGTCGGCGGATGTCGAAGCGGCGGAACAGGCAGGACGGGCGCCCAGCGAAGACCAGCTGCAGATGCTCTCCAACGCGTATCTGCAGATGAAGGATTCGGCGGGCTACAGCAGGGCGCTGGATAAGCTGATTGCGCACTATCCGAAGAAGGACTACTGGCTTTCGGCGTTGCACGGCGTGCTGACGTTGCCCGGATTCTCGGACCGTCTCCAGCTCGACGTGACGCGCCTGAAGATTGCGACCGGGACGATGCGCACCTCCGGCGAATACTTCGAGGCGGTCCAGCTCTCGCTGCACGACGGATTTCCGCTGGAAGCGCAGAAGATCATGGAGAAGGGCTACGCGGCGGGCCTGCTCGGCACCGGACCGGAAGCGGATCGGCACAAGCGCCTGAAGGCGCTCGTTGACAAAGATCTTGCGGAAGACAAGAAGACGATCGCGCAGGAAGAGGCGCAGGGCATCGCGGGCAAGG
The DNA here is from genome assembly GCA_036007105.1 of Burkholderiales bacterium. Lineage (GTDB taxonomy): Bacteria > Pseudomonadota > Gammaproteobacteria > Burkholderiales > SG8-39 > 2-02-FULL-66-14. The sequence goes on from DASYPC010000107.1 coordinate 1,757, forward strand.
ACGGCAAGACGCTGCTCAATGACGGCTTCAACTACGTGCTGCATGGCAAGACGGCAAAGGGCCTGGAGATGATGGAGCAGGGGGTCAAGCTGGGAAGCGGCCTCAAGCGCCCCGATCACGCCAAGATGCAGCTAGCGTACGGCTATCACCTCGCCGGCCAGAACCAGAAAGCGATCCAGACCTACCGGACTGTCCAGGGCACAGACGGCGCGGCCGCGCTGGCGCGACTCTGGATCAGCTACCTGCGCCGGCCCTCATCCGCGTGAGGAAGCGCACGGCCGGGAAGCCGGCCGGCTCGCGCTTCCGGTTTCTGCCGGCCACCGCTGCGCGCTGGAAAGACCTGCAAACCCTGTTCGGCCCGAACGGTGCGTGCGCCGGTTGCTGGTGCATGTGGTTCCGGCTGCCGCGCCGCGAATGGGTCGCGGGCAAAGGCGACGGTAACAAGCGCGCTCTCGCGAAGCTGCTGCGGGCGGGAACCGAGCCCGGAATCATCGCCTACGTCGGCCGCGAGCCCGCCGGATGGGTGGCACTCGCACCGCGCGAGGAATACGTTCGGCTCGCTGCGTCGCGCACGCTGAAGCCGATCGATCAGCGGCCGGTCTGGTCGGTAAGCTGTTTTTTCATCGCGCGAGCGTATCGCGGGCAGGGGCTGATGACTCCGCTCGTCGAAGCGGCGGCCGCGTTTGCGCGCAAGCGCGGCGCGACGCTGATCGAAGGCTATCCGGCGAATCCAAAGAAAAGGACGTCGGACACTTTTCTCTACACCGGCACGCGTGGTGCGTTCGTGCGTGCAGGATTCGCGGTGGCGGCGCGCCCGTCGAAGGCTGCCGTGATCATGCGGCGCGCGTTGTAGCCTGAATCGCAGCGGCCGGCTACCCGGGCTGCTTGCCGTAGCGCTTCTCGTACTCTTCCGCCAGCTGCTTGTTCGTCTTGTAGTGCGGCACCTTGGCGAACCAGACGCGCTTCCACGCCTGCATGCGCCAGTTCGCGTCCTTGACTTCAGTCTCCCAGTAGTGATCGGCAAGCTTCAGGTTCTTCTCCTGGTCCATCTCGAAGTACAACTTCGAGCGCGGGCCGCCGAACAGGTAGAGCTTGCCGTCGATGATCTTGAAGTTCTGCGGCTCGCCGCCGAGCGGGATCGCGTACACCATGCCGTTCGAGCACCAGCCGCCGTACTGCGGCACGAACTTCGCTGCGTTGGCGAGGAACAGCCTGCGGTTGTCTTCGCTGGCAAAACGATAGGTGACGCCCTCATGGTCGACCTTGATCTCGGGCTTCCCAGGCACCGGTTTGCCGACGGTGAAATACGCCACCGGATCGTGACCTTTGAGCATCAGGCGCGAATCGGGGCCATCGGACACGACGTTCATCGAGCCGCAACCCGCGAGAAGGGGGAATGCGAACGCAAGCGTGAGCGAACGGATCATTGCGGTTTCCCTTCGGGCACCCGGCAAAACCCCTGTGCGGGAATATCGAGCGCCGCGTTGAACTTGGCCGACATGTTCTGGAAAGCGATCAACCCCGTCAATTCGACCATCGTATTCTCGCCGAATTCCGCTTTCAAGCGGTCCGCCAGCTCATCGCTCACCCGGCTCGCCGTCACCGCTTCTGCGTATTCAAGCGCGAGACGCTCGCGCGGGGTGTAGAGCGCATTCTGACGCCAATCGGCGACGGCAAGCGCTTTCTCGAGCGATCCCGCGCGCTCTGCGGCGAGCATGGAATTGAGATCGATGCAGAACGCGCACTCGTCGAGCTGCGAAACGCGCGACTGCACCAGCGAGCGCAACGAGGGCTCGAGCGGCGAGCCTTTTCGCTCGATTGCCGCGTAGAAGCCCGCCAGCGCGAGGTAGAAGGAGGGAACCCGCGCCCAGATCAGCGCCGGCACCAGCACCTGGCCCCACCGGCGCTTCTGCAGCCAGAAGAGCGGCCGCAGGTACCACGGCAGCGCCGCGGTCGCCGGTTGCGAAACCCTCACGCGATCAGCCGCACACTCCCACGTACCCGCACGCCGTGCAGTAGTCGCAGCCGTCCCTGCGGATCATGGTGTGGTTGCCGCATTCGGGGCAGCGCCCGCCCGGCAGGACCGGCGCCGCGCCGCCGGAAGGCGTCTCGAGGATTCCCATCTGCCGCCGCGGGACGCCCTTCTCGTCGAGAATCCCGAGCATCGCGTAGCGGTGCAGGATGAGCCGCGCGAGGTACGACACCGTCGAGGGATACGTCTGCTGCTTCTGCTCGCCGGGCACGAACGCCATGAAATCGCCGAGCGGCTCGGGGAAGTCGAGCAGCTTCCTCAGCTTCATCGCGATCCATGCCGGGTCGAGTACCCGCATGTCGAGCGAGAGGATCTTGCACAGCCCGTCGAGCGCCTTCGGGTATTCGCCCGAGAGCCACATCGAGTAGGGGCGCGTGACGCCGTCGGGCAGGGCGATCTCCTTCAGTCCGAGCACGAAATCGTCCCCGGTGCGCGGGTTGAGCACATCGACGGTCCACGACATGGTTCCGCCCGTGCCGGTCTTCGGCTCCTTGAGGCTGAACATCGCATCGAGCACCGCGGTCGGCCCGTCGTGGAACACGCCGAGCTGCTCGACGCGCCAGCGCACGACCTGGGCAAACGCCGACACGATCGAAGGCATGCGCTTTCTTTCCCCATGCGGCGGCATCGCCAGCTCGAATGGCTCGTCGCCCCCGGCCTTGGCGAGCGTGTCGAGCTTGAGCCGCAGCCATCCCGGGTCGTTGGCGCGCATGTCCATCGACAGGGTCTTGGCGAGCGCACCAAGGCCGCGCGGCTGCTCGGCGCCGTTCACCCAGACCTCGAAGGCGTGCTTGCGGCCATTTTCCACGTGGCCGACGAACACGGCGAAGGCACCGTGCGGATGCTCGATCATGTAGGTCCACGCGGGATTGCCGTCGGTGAGCGACGGGCGCCCGGGCCAGCGCAGGCTCGCGAGCACCGGCTCCGGTACCGAGCGGATGCGGATCCGCCGGTTGAAATCGTCCTGCCTGAAATCCTGCGCGTCCTTCTTTTCCGCTGTTTTTTCCACCGACAGCACGGAGCCGAGGATCTTGTTCGGGCGGTAGGTTGCAAGCCCCTTCAAGTCGGATTTCCACGCTGCGAGATACAGATCCTCGAAGTCCTCGTAGGGATAGCTCTCGGGCACGTTGACGGTCTTCGAGATGCTCGTGTCCACGAACGGCGCAACCGCGGCGACCATCTGCTCGTGCGCGCGCGCGCTGATTTCGAGCGCGGTGACGAAATAAGGCGGCAACGCGCCGGTGTCGCCGCCCATCGCGCGGTACAGCCGCCAGGCGTGATCCTCGACCGGGAATTCCTTCAGCGTGCCGTCGGGCATGCGCTTTTTTCGGGTGTATACCCAGGAGAACGCCGGCTCGATGCCGTTCGATGCGTTGTCGGCGAACGCGAGCGAAATCGTGCCGGTGGGCGCAATCGACAGCAGGTGCGAATTGCGAATGCCGTGCTTGCGAATGAGCTCCTTGATCTCCTCCGGAAGGCGCGCCGCGAAGCTGGTCCCGGAGAGATAGAGGTCGGCGTTGAACAGCGGGAACTGCCCGCGCTCGCGGGCGAGCTCCACGGATGCGCGGTAGGCGTTGTCGCGCATCGCTTCGGCGATCCGGGCGCCGGTCGCGCGCGCCTCGTCGCCGTCGTAGCGCTGGCGCAGCATGACCAGCGCGTCGCCCAGGCCCGTAAACCCGAGGCCGACGCGCCGTTTCGCCATGGCTTCCTTGTATTGCTGCTCGAGCGGCCAGGCGGTCACCTCGAGCACGTTGTCCAGCATGCGCACCGCGACCTCGACCACCCGCGCAAAGCGGCCGAAGTCGAACTGCGCCTCGTTCGTGAACGGATCCCTGACGAAGGACACGAGGTTGATCGATCCAAGGCAGCAGCATCCGTACGGCGGCAGGGGCTGCTCGCTGCAGGGATTCGTCGCTTCGATCGTCTCGCAGTAGTTGAGGTTGTTGTCGCGATTCATGCGGTCGATGAACAGCACGCCGGGCTCGGCATGGTCGTACGTCGAACGCATGATCTGCGTCCACAGGTCGCGCGCGGGCAGCTTGCGGTACACCCAGATTCCGTCGGCGCGCTGGAACGCGCCGTCTTTCAGCTGGTCGGCGGAGGGCTTCGCGCGGTGCACGAGCTCGACCTGGAGGTCCTGCTCGACGGCGCGCATGAACTCGTCGGTCACGCCGACGGACAGGTTGAAGTTGCTGAGGTCCCCGTGGTCCTTGGCGTGGACGAAATCCTCGACGTCCGGATGATCGCAGCGCAGGATTCCCATCTGCGCGCCGCGGCGCGCGCCGGCCGATTCCACGGTTTCGCACGAGCGGTCGAACACGCGCATGTACGATACCGGCCCGGACGCGCGCGAGTGCGTGCCCTTGACCTCGGCGCCTTTCGGACGGATCGAGGAAAAATCGTAGCCGACGCCGCCGCCCCGGCGCATCGTTTCCGCGGCCTCGAGCAGCGCGGTGTAGATGCCCGGCTTTCCGTCGACGATTTCGGAGATGGAATCGCCGACCGGCTGCACGAAGCAGTTGATCAGCGTCGCCTGGATCTGGATCCCGGCTGCCGAGTTGATCCGGCCCGCCGGGATGAACCCGTCATTGAGCGCGCCGAGGAAGCGCTTTTCCCAGTACGCGCGGCGCTCTTCGGTCTCGGCCTGCGCGAGCGCTCTCGCGACGCGAAGCCGTACTTCGTCGACGCTGCTTTCCTTGCCTTTGGCGTATTTCTCGATCAGCGAATCGGCGCAGATTTCCTGCGCGGCGAGTTCGGCGATCGGTGCAAGAACGCCGGAGGGTGAGTTCGTCATCTCTTCTTAGTCCGGTCTTTGTTGGAGAAACTGCGAAATTCCCGTCTCACATCAAGTATTGCACATAGCCGATTGAATACACAATATTTTGTTATCGTGGTTATTCGGCACCACTAGATCTAGTATCTGCACGCCAAGCGCGCGGCGCCCCCGCAGGGCGCGGATTCGTCTTGTGCAGCAAGGAGTTTGTGCGCCGCAACGCAACACCCTTTCGGCCTAGCCGTGGGGTGTATAAGTATACAGTATAGGCGCGCCCAGCGCGAGCGCGCCGTGAGGCTCAGCCGGCCTGGGGCTGCGCCTGCGCAGCGTGCCGCTCGATCTCCTGGCGCGCCACGCGCAAGCGCTCGGCGACCTCGGTGTGTCCCATGCGTAGCGCGAGTTCCACCGGCGTGTCGCCCTCCTTGGTGCGCGCGGTCGGATCGGCATGGTTCCTGAGAAACAGCTCGACCATCTGCACGCTGCCCTTGGTGGCAGCGTACGCGAGCGGCGTGTAGCCGTTGTCGTGCATCAGATTCGGGTCGAAATTCATCGACAGCAGCTTTTGCGCGTAGATCAGGTTGTTGCGGTCGATCGCGTAGAACATCGCGCGCACGCCCTCGGGGCTGACTTCCTTCGGTCGCGGCTCGAGCCCGGTCGGCACGACCTTGATGACGTAATTGATGAGCGA